>CAMPKL010000292.1 GCA_946887065.1 uncultured Bryobacterales bacterium | reverse complement strand
GTTGATGCCCTTCATCAGATGGCTGAACTTTTCGGAGCATGCTGCAAATCCGCCAAAAGCGCCATCTACATGCTGCCAGAAATTGTATTTCTTTTTTAACACCCCAATGGCTTGAAGATCATCGAGCGCGTCCTGCCGGACTCGACCGCGCGGCTGCTGGTGAACCGGCGCTCTCTGCGTCATCGCGAGAAGCGGCCGTTGATTGAACGGGTCCGCGAGGCTTTTGCCGTCGGCGCCCCCAAACGACGCGAAGACGCTCCGGTCTTCGGGCATATCTGACGATCAATGCGACCAAGGGGTCACCTTGTGCCGCACGCGCTAAACGCGCTATCTGGGAGTGCGACGTTTTGCGCGAGGGCCAATGTGTAGCCTGGAAGCCGTGAAGCAATCGGTTTGACGGCGAGCGGAGCGGAGCGTCGAGAGCGGTTGAGGTTGACGGATCGGATCGGTCGAGTAGATCGCGGGCTCGCGGAGTCTGTTTTCGTTCGCTCGGGGAAGCGAGCGGTTGCGTTTCGCCGCTTTCCCGCTAAGCCGGAGCCAGCCGGAACATGCGTTGCAAGTTGAACGTCATCGCCGCCCACAAGGCTTCACAACGGACTTTCGATAGGCCACGCGTAGCGAAGCGCCGCAGCTTGAGTTTCTGTTTGATCCAAGCGTTCGGAAACTCAACCAGCGGCGCGCGCTGCTTGTAAATCGCCAGCGCGTCAGGACGCTGCATCTTCTCGTCGAAGCGCTCGATAGCCGGGTCATGGATGCGCAGCGAGGCCGTGCGACCGCCGTCGTCGAGCTTTCGTTCCGGGCAACAGAGTGCTCGTGCCGAACACGCCCGGCAGTCCTCAGCGCTGGCTTCGTAGACGTAAACCGTAGCGCCCGGCTTGCGTTGCGTCTGCCGATGGCGCAGTCGCTTGCCTTCGGGACAGATCATCTCATTCTTCTTCTCGTCGTAACCGAAGCGGTCCAGCAGATAGTCTGCGTGCCGGCGCGCGGCGCGGCCCGCGAAACCTTCGTTGCGGCCCGTCCAGGTCGAGTAGTAATCGATCCCCCGTTCGTCCATCGCGACCACCGAAGCCTTGTTGGTATAGCCGCCGTCGGCAAGACACTGGCGGGGATAACTGCCGTTGCGCTTCAACAAACGGTCCATCGCCGGCGCGATCTGTTGGCCGTCTTGCGGGTCGTTGACGACTTCGACGTCGGCGATCAATCCGTGGGCCGCATCGGCGGTGATTTGCACGTTGTAAGCCGGGGCTACGCCGCCGTCGTGCGTCCACATGAAACTCGCGTCGGGGTCGGTGGAGGAGGCTTGCGGCTCCTTGCGCTTGTCGCGCGTCTTCGACGCGCGCAAACGTTCGATCTCCTCCAGCGCTTCTTCCAGACGTTGTTCTTGCTCGCGCGCGGCGCGTTCGCGGGCCGCAGTTTGGCGTTTGGTCGTCTGTTCTTCGCGCTCCTGCTTGGCCAACTCGCGCAAGTGACGCCGCGCCATCTCCAAGTGCGCTTCAATCTTGCCGTAGCGCCGGAAGCTCTTCTTGTTCACGTCGGCGCGGACCTTGGTACCGTCCACCGCCACGCGTTCCAGCGTCAGCAGGCCCTTCATCGTCAACATCGCCAGCACTTGCTCGAAGAGTTCTTGTAAGGCCGCGCCGTAGCCCACGCGGAAGTCGGACAGCGTGTGATGGTTGATTGGCCGCAATCCGGTCAACCACTCCAGGCCTGGCTCATGTTCCATCTGCCGGGCGATCTCGCGCGCCGAATGGAGTCCTTTCGAGTAGGCGTACAGCCACACCGAAACCAGCACCTGCGGCGAATGCGACGGCCTGCCCGCCGCTCCTTCCACCGCCAATGTTGCGCTCTCAAAGCGCGACAAGTCGAGTTGTTCGACCACTCGCCAGATCTTGCGCGCCGCGTGATCTTCGTCGATCAAGCGGTCCACATCGAGCGGCTGCAGCACTTGTTGGTTGCGGTTGATTGCGATGTAGCGCGGCGCCGGGGAAACTTCTTCTCTCGCCATGCAACCAGTCTCGGCGCCTCGCAGCCCTCATCGCAAGGATTTCTTCACGGCTTCCTGTCCCGGATAGCTACTTCGGATAGCTACTTCTGGATAGCTACTTCGGATAGCCACTCAGCTATTAGCTAATGTTCTGCTCGATCCGCCGCTTGCTTCGCCGGTGTTTCTGGAAAATCAGTTGTGGCTTCCTCTTCCACCTGCAAAGCGTGTTCTTCAGGGAGATTCGAAACGGGTTTGGAAATTGTGCACCATCCTGACGGATCCACGTGCCCGTCAACTGAAAGACAAAGCCGAAAAAAATGAGCGCTAAGCCGCATTTTGATAGTAAAGAGTGGCGACCTCGTAACTGCTCGACATCCCTGTCATGTTCGGCTGCGGTACGGCCATCAGCAAGGGGAGTGTTGTCCTCGACGACAATAGCTACTCCCTCTTCTAAGTTCGGTTGGGGTGGACCATAAAAGAAAATGATGCCAACTCCAATCATCCCAAGAATCAGTCCAATGCTATTAAGACATTGCTGGGTGCTCAATCCTTCCATGACGATGCTCGTATCTTACCACTCCCAATCGCTCCCAGCGAAGAATGCATACCATCTCCGTGCCGCCAAAAGCTGTCTAGCTCAAGGTAGCTCAAGGTAGCTCAAGGTGACAGGCAGGAAACTGTCGGTACTGGCCTTGGTCTGCGGCCGAGCAGGACAGCCAGGAAACCAGCGGCTAAGAGTCCCCTGGTGCTCTGTTTCGGAAGATGCAATTTTGTTTCCCGCTCGGTTTGACCTATCGAAGGCCTTCGAGTGGCCGCAGAAGGGAGTTGCCTGCCTGTCCCGGTGGTCCCGGTGGTCCGGTGGTCGATCACTTTTGGATCACTTCTGGACGCAGCTGGCTTTGGTCGGGCGCACCTGCTACTCTTGCCGCTCTGGCGTTCATTGATTCGATTATGAGGAGCGGAGCGTGATGCTGGCGTTTGGCTTTTTGATATTCGTGGTGCTTTTCTCGTGGGTGGTCGGTGCCATCCTCAACGACGGCAAGAAGCGATAAGCAATACGGAAAGATTCGCCGCCCTTCGCCCGGTAGCGAACGCCGGAAAACCGACCGGGCATAGGGCCGGGGCCCTATACATGGTCTTTACACCGAGTGGCCACTCCTTCCTGTATATTGGGGCGGCCGGAATACTCTATGACTAGACGGTCACGAATCGGTCTGATCTCTTGTGGGGCAGTCGCCCTTATCGGATTTCGCTTGTTGTGTGGCGTGTTCGTTATCCAACCACTAGGAGCGATTCCCAACGGCACGACGATCGTCTACTGGCGTAACGGCCTCAATGTTCCCTTCGTCGCTTCGGCAGACGGGATACTAGCCGAGTCAGGATCGGGCGTTTCACTGCTAGGCAGAGGGCTGGTTCTTGGGGCAATCGCCGAACCCATTAACGAACGAGAGATCCTTCGGTTGCCCTACTCAGAGACCTTGTATCTGTGGTCTACGGGCGGTAGAACATACGATCGTTAGGCGACGGGGCGGAGCGGAACTCGCCTCGTTTCCCGGATAGTGGCAGCGGAGGGGCGGAGCCCTTACGAATGACGCAGCGGGCCCCGTGTCGGAGCATTCTGGGCATTCCGGGCATTCCGGGCATTCCGGGGCATTCCGGGGCATTCGGGGCATTCCGGGACAGCCTCGCAAATGAACTGCAGCTCAGTGCGGATCTTTTAACACGCTCATTTCGCTGGACTGCGTGTAGTGGTCGCCTCAATTGTGAGGCTGTCCCGGATAGCCCCGGATAGCCCAGGCGTGAGCCCAACGAACTGCTCCGAGGGCGCATTAGACTCTGCTCTATTTGTAAAGAGGAAGCTGTCCCACCTGGCCTCCGATCCGAGGAACTAATCTATAATGCTGTAGCTCTTGCTTCGGCCATGCGTGGTTCCATGCCAAAGACCCAACCAGATCGAACCGCTCTAGACTCGGAGCGTCGTCTTCGGTATCTCGAATCGGTAGTGATACCGTTTCAGTTGGAACCTATGAGGTCACGAGCGTCTGCGACGAACATCTTCATTGTCGTCGAGGGCGCCGCCTTCGCATTTGGTGGCACGTTGCTTCCCTCTGATGTCTCGTACGTCAACTTGGCACTACCAGTATTCGCTATACTTGCCGCCTTCAGTCTACTGTTGTGGGACGGTCGGAATCGCACTATGATCTCCGCATGCCTAGAGGTCGGGGCGCAAATCGAAAAGGAGTTGATCTTCCGCGGCGACGCTACTCCTCTTCTGCGCATGAATGCTGAGACTCTACACGACAGCCGCTTGCCCACTTATCGGGGGCTTGTCAGTCACACCTGGGCTATTAGGCTCTTAGCCATAGGCTCGATCGTCTTCTGGTCGGGGTACCTCTTCCAGCTCCTATAGGGATCACACAGCTATGGCGATACCGACGGTAATCATACCCGCCGCAGGAGACGGGACCAGGACGCAGGACCTTGCCTTCTCCAAGCCAAAGCCCTTGATATCGATTCAGGGGAAGCCGATCATTTCGTGGATCCTTGAAGGGCTATACCAGCAGGGGCTCGACGACGTTGTCCTCGTAGTGCCAGGGCCTCCTGACATCGATCCGATCGCAACTTACATTCGAGGCACATATGGCCAGCTGCTTCAGCCGCGTTTTGTCCAGCAAGAACAACCGTTGGGCCCTCTGCACGCAGTGTCTCAAGCGTTGCCGCTAGTTCAGTCATCTTCGCTGCTAGTCGTCCTGGCGGACACGATCTGCCTTGAGAGGTTTCAGGACTTCGGGTTTGATCGAAGCTGGGTACTATTTGCTGCGGTTGACCAGCAGGACTCGTGGTGTCTCGTAGAGTCCAGGGACGGTTATGTAGATGATCTTATTGACAAGCCGTCGACGTCAGTCTCGACATATGACGCTCTAGTTGGTGTCTACCATTTCTCGGACTCGAACTTATTTACATCTTCGACACATTCAGTACTAGGAGACGATGAAACTGTACGTGGCGAATACCAGCTGAGCAGCGCGATCATGCGGTACACGCAGACCACTAGAGTCGCCACTAGAAAAACGGCTCAGTGGTTCGATTGCGGGTCGATTCCCAACTTAAAGCGAAGTGCAGAGCGCCTTGCGACCCACAAGGCTCGCGCCTTCAACGAAATCAAGCTATCCGCCTCACGGGGCCTCATCACAAAACTGTCTGCGACGCCGGAGGGTAAGGACACGCTGGACGATGAGATCGCCTATTACTGCGCGTTGCCGAAAGCGATGCGGTCCTATTTCCCCCGAATGGTATCGTCGGCGAGCCTCGACTCCCAGTCAGATATGACGTTGGAGTATTGGCCGCTACCCAGTCTGGCTGATTCATTTCTCTATCAGAGGTTTAGCGTTGTCCTGTGGTCGGAACTCGCTTCCAC
>CAMPKL010000291.1 GCA_946887065.1 uncultured Bryobacterales bacterium | reverse complement strand
TTCAAGGCAAGCCGCGGCCTTTCCTCGATCTCGCCGCCGCCAACCGGCTGCAACTGCAAGATGCAGGCGTCCCAGGCCGCGCCATCCACGCCGCCAACCTCTGCACCTACACCCGCGAAGACTGGTTCTACTCCTATCGCCGCTCCGCCGACGCCGGCCGCATGCTCGCCGTCATCGGTCTGCGCGACAATAGCTAATTCCAGGTATCCCCGTGAAAGTCGCTTATCTCGATTGCTTCTCCGGCATCGCCGGAGACATGCTCGTCGGAGCCTTGCTCGACGCCGGCCTCCCCTTTGAAACCCTCGACTCCGAGATCGCCAAACTGGGTCTCAAAGAGGTCACCCTGTCCGCCGAACCCTGCAAACGCAAAGGCATCACCGGCACCGACTTCAAGGTCGCCGTCGGCCACGACCACCACCACCGCTCGTTGACCACCATCGAGAAAATCATCAACGAAAGCACGCTCGACGAGCCGATCAAGCAGACTGCCATCCGCATCTTCCGCCGCCTAGGCGAGGCCGAAGCCGGCGTTCACGGCGTCGACATCGAAAAAGTCCACTTCCACGAAGTCGGCGCCCTCGACGCCACGCTCACGCCGGTCTTCATGAAAAAGGACCGGCCCGGCTACACCCTCACCGTCCTCGCCTCGCTCGAAAACCGCGAAGCCCTCGCCGACCTCGTCTTCACCGAGACAACAACTCTCGGCCTCCGCATGTACCCGGCCCAACGCCGCGTCCTCGAACGGGAATGGAAAACGGTCCAAACGCCCTACGGCGAAGTCCGGCTAAAAATCGCCTCGCAAAACGGCAACATCAAAACCGTCACGCCCGAGTACGAAGACTGCAAAAAACTCGCCCTCGAAAAAGGCGTCCCGCTCAAGGACGTGATCGCCGCCGCGAGCAGACTAGATCATGCTTAAGGGGACGACGGACATACCCGACGAGGTGACGCACGGGCTGCAGCTAGGCGAGAAATGGTTCAATCTCACGCGCGACGAGTTCGACGAACTTATCGGCAGCGTCAGGTTGATCAGGGTGGCGTTGAGGATAGAGCGGGGTTTTGATCAGGTCGTCGAGAACTATTTTGAGTTTGAACAGGAGCTGCTAAAGGCGTCCCTGGGCCACATGCTTTTCATGGATCACTCCTGGGCAACCTTTATACGAAAAGGACTTACCCTGAGCCGCCGAATCATGAACACGCTTTCTGCTGGCGGCGTATATTTCGATCAGCTTGAACTCAAAGAGTATCCAACACTCGCCGAGAAACTGAGTCGGATCAAGCGGGGCGTTCAGGACAAGGCAGACTACCGCATGGGGCGAAGCATCCGAAACTTCATGGTTCACAGGGACTTTGATCCCCACCAGGTCACCTGGAGGATGAAGAACAACAGTGTCGGCGACGTTGCGCGACTGGCCTATAGCTTAGGTATCAGTATCGAGGGGGAACGTCTCCGCAATGATCGCCGCAACCGCAGTGTTCTACCGGACACTGAAGGGAAAGTAGACGTCGTTAAGGCGATCAGGCGATATGTCGAGGTTCTCGGTGCACTCAACCAACAGGTGCGTGACTTGCTGAAGCCAGACCTAGATCAAGCAGAGGATCTCTTTCAAAGAACTACGAGACTAGACGAATCCGAGAGTGATATTTCGCTACTTGCCAGAGATGAAGCAGGCAAGAAAGTCGAGACAGCTAGATACTCCAGGGAGTTGCTGCCCGCACTTCAGTCCCTGCGACAAAAGAATCGAGCTCTCAAGAATCTGTCTGCCAGGTACGTGACAAGTGCCCACGAAGTCGAGGAACCTGATGACGCGTAGCGAAGACCGCCAGCCCGATCCGAACCCATTTACACCTTGCCCATGAAATACTACCTCACCACGCCCATCTACTACGTCAACGCGACGCCGCACATCGGCCACGCCTACACGACGCTAGTCTCCGACACGGTCAAAAAGTTCCGGCGGATGATGGGGGACGAGGCCTTTCTCACCACCGGCACCGACGAGCACGGCCAAAAGGTCGAGCAGTCCGCCAACGCCGCCGGTTGGACGCCGCAGGAGTTCACCGACCGCGTCTCCGCCGCCTTCCGCTCCGAGTGGGACGACCTCAACGTCGACTACGACTTTTACCGCCGCACCACCGACCCCAAACACGCCGCCGCCGTCCAGAAGATTTTCAAGCTCTGCAAGGATGCCGGAGCGATCTACAAGTCCTCCTACACCGGCAAGTACTCGGTCACCGACGAGGCCTTCATCACCGAAGAAGAAGCCGCCGCGCTCGACCCCTCGAAGGTCGTCGAGATCACTGAGGAAAATTACTTCTTTAAGCTCTCCGAATATCAAGACAAGCTGCTGCAGCTCTACCGCGACAACCCCGGCTTCATTGAACCCGAGTCACGACGCAACGAAGTTCTCGCCTTTGTCGAAGGCGGCCTCAAGGATCTCTCCATCTCGCGCTCCAGTCTCAAGTGGGGCATCCCCGTACCCGACGACCCCGAGCACGTCTTCTACGTCTGGTTCGACGCGCTGACGACATACATGTCCGCCATCGGCTTCGGCGACCCGGAGCGCGAAAAGCAGTGGGAAGAGCTCTGGCCCGCCCAAGTCCACATGGTCGGCAAGGAAATCCTGCGCTTCCACGCCGTCTACTGGCCCGCGTTTCTGATGGCCGCCGGACTGCCGCTGCCCAAGAAGATCTACGCCCACGGCTGGCTCATCTTCCAAGAAGAGAAGATGTCCAAGTCCAAGGGAAACATCGTGCGCTCCAAGCCCATCCGTCTAGCCATGGGCGCCGACGGATTGCGCTACTACCTGCTGCGCGAAATCGTCTTCGGCGCCGACGGCAACTTCTCCTACGACGCCTTGGTCGGGCGCTACAACTCCGACTTAGCTAACGGCATCGGCAACCTGCTCAGCCGTACCGTCACCATGGTGCACCGCTACGCAGACGGCGCCGTGCCCTCCGCGCCCGCGTCGGACGACTCCGGCCTCGCTGCCAAAGCAGCCGAAGTCATCCCGCAAGTCATCGGATATTACGAGAAGTTCCAGTTCTCGAAGGCGCTCGAAACGCTCTGGGCCTTCCTCGGCGCCGTCGACCGTTACCTGGTCGAGCAGAAGCCCTGGGTTCTCGCTAAGGCCGAAGACGACGAAACAAAAGCCAAACTCGCGGCGACGCTCTACAACGCTGCTGAAGTCCTGCGCATCGCTTGCGTACTCGCTTACCCGGTGCTGCCCGAGTCGATGCCGGTCATCTGGAAGACGCTCGGCCAAAGCGGCGAACTGGCGAAACAGCAACTAAACGAATTGAAATGGGGCGGCCTCCGAGGCGGCACGAAGTTTTCAGAAACCGAAGCGCTCTTCCCGCGCCTCGACGTGGAACAGACGGTGAATAAGATGGCAGATCTCGAAAAAGAAGTCCTCAAGGAACAAGCCGAAGTCCTCGGCAAGCCCGCGCCCGCCGAAGAGGAAGCGCCCAAGAAAGAAGCCATCGTCATCGACACTCCCGAGATCCAAATCGACGACTTCTTCAAAGTCGACATGCGCGTCGGCCTCGTCGTCGCGGCAAGAAAACACCCCGACGCCGACAAGCTGCTGCATCTAACTATCGACATAGGCGAAGCCGAACCGCGCTCCATCTGCGCCGGCATCGCCGGCGTCTACGACCCCGAGAAACTGGTCGGCCGCAAAGTCGCCATCGTCGCCAACCTGAAGCCCCGCAAGATGCGCGGCATCGACAGCCAAGGCATGATCATCGCCGCCAGCGACGCCACGCGCCACCCGTTCTTGGTGAGCTTTCTCGAAGACGCCCCCATCGGCGCGCGCTTGGGGTAACGGTCCGTCGTCCATAACTGCCCGCGTCGCGTTCCTTGGATCAATGAGTGGTGCAAAATAGCGATAGGTCAGTTGTATGCCTCTCCTTCGTCCATTTCGCGACGGCGATTCGTATAGCAGCTTCAAGAACATTACTGATAGGGCTATCGCTGAGATCGAGGCGCTTGAGAACGACTACGTACTAAAAGCGTCCGCCTCTGAACTCGAACAGTATTACGTTTCGGAGGTCATGCTTGACCCACTAGTTCTTGACTCGAACGCTCACCATATCGAGCGACAGGAGGGGATCCAACTCGACGTTTCTGGGGATTTCAGGCGCGGAGGGTTTGGTGACGGACCGATCGCCGTGAAAGGGACACGACTGTACATCGCTGTCCCGTACTCCGGCGAGGCGAGCTTGTGGCGTATTAGGCCTTCGATATTCTCGACAGGCGGGTACCCCAAACTTGACGTCCGCGAGGATGCGGTGGTCTTCCAAATAGAGTTCCCAGATGATTCTCCGGAGCCGGAGCAGCTCAAGACACAGATTGATCAAACAATACAATCGTTGTCGCAGGCCGTAGACTGGCTTGCTGAGAACGTCGCGCAGCACAACAGCGATGCGCCGCAGGCGGTTCGATTGGCTCTCCAGCGGAAGCGGAAAAAAGCCGAAATGGCAGTTGGAGCAGTCGCAAGTCTAGGCATACCGATCAAGCCATTGTCGGAACCGGCGACGTTCGTAGCTCCAACTACTAGGCGTAAGACGCCCGTCAAACGTCCAGCTGTGGCAGAAGAAGAATTTGCTCCTGAACCCGTGCTCGACCAGGAGGAGTTTGAACACATCCTCGGCGTCGTCAGGAGCATGGCGCTGGTCATCGAGCGGAGCCCAAACTCATTCGCATCCTTGGACGAAGAGGCGATTCGAACGCATTTTCTACTGCAGCTCAACGGGCACTATGAGGGGCTAGCCACTGGGGAGACGTTCAACTCAGTCGGCAAGACAGATATCTTGATCCGGGTCGACAACCGGAACATCTTTATCGCGGAGTGCAAGTTCTGGCGAGGCCCCCATTCGTTCAGCGACGCGATTGATCAGGTGTTGGCCTACTTGTCGTGGCGCGACTCCAAGTGCGCTCTACTAGTCTTCAACCGTCAGAAAGATTCCTCAGCCGTCAAAGACAAGATGCACGAAATTATGGAAGCTCGGCCCGAATGGCGTAAGACCATCACGCCCGACGCTGACGGTGAAGGACGGTATTTCTTCGTTAAGGAATCGGACCCTGGCCGAGAGATTCAGATCCACACGATGCTGTTCGACGTCCCGATCGCCGAGTAGCAAGGAAAAGCGGGGGGCGGATGGGACAGCTTCCTTTTTACAAATCTTCGCCCGAATCCGGCTCGTGCTGATACCTTACCCAGGGCTCGTTGGGCCCGGACCGCTCAGCCCACCATCCGAGCGGCAAGTCTGCAATCGCCTTGATGCTGGGATCGGCATCGACAACGTGATGGAAGCAAGAGATGACCGGCGGCTCTCCGCCAGACATACTCTCGCCATGGAACTGCCATACGCCGTCCTCCGCGTCTCGCGAGACGTAGACGACCGCCT
>CAMPKL010000290.1 GCA_946887065.1 uncultured Bryobacterales bacterium | reverse complement strand
TTGTTGAAGTTGGCCGGATGCGATTGGCTGCCGGATGTATGTCCCTGATCCGGAGTCAGAGCGGTGTCGCAGTACAACAAGGTGACGCGCTCGAAAGGTACCGACAGTTCCTCGGCGACGAGTTGTTGTTGTACGACGGCGATTCCCTGTCCCAGCTCTTCTTTCCCGCTATACGCCGTGATCCGCCCGTCGGCGCCGATAGCGATCCAGGAATCCACTCGGCTCAATGGCGGCGAAAGCTGCACTTGGCCGCGCAGCCTTGGCGTGCCCATGCAGAAGCCGACGATCAAGGCGCCGGAAGTCTTGAGCAGTTCGCGCCGCGAGAACCCGGCCCGCCGCAGAGCGGCCTCCGCACGGGCTGTCATCGAGCGCTTCATCTCGCCTCCTCTGCATAGCGGTAGATGGCCCGCAGCATCCTGACGTTCGTGAAGCACCGGCACAGGACGTTCGAGAGCGCCTCCTGGATCTCCGCTCTGGTCGCATCCGGATTGCTATCGAGGTAGGCCTTGGCAGTCATGATCACGCCGTTCACGCAGAATCCGCACTGAACTGCTTGTTCGTCGATGAACGCCTGTTGCAGCGGGTGCGGATTCTCCGCCGTTCCCAGCCCCTCGAGCGTCGTAATCGCAGCGTCCGCAACGCGCTCGACCGGCGTGACACAAGAGCGGATGGCCTGTCCGTCTACGTGCACCGTGCATGCCCCGCACTGCCCGAGCCCGCAACCGAATTTGGGTCCTCTGAGCCCTGCGTCGTCGCTGAGCACATAAAGGAGAGGCGTGGCCGGATCCACGTCGTACGAACCTTCTTGACCGTTGATCCGGAGAGTGAAGACGCTCATGTCCGCACAGGCTAAGCCCGTAGGCGCATTTCGTCAAGCCGTGAACCCATTCTCAGCAGATCGATCACGAGAGTCCCAGGCGTTGCGCGTGGGCGCGCAGCATGCCGCGGACGGCCCATAAAAAGCTGGGGCCGAAAGTCCAAAGAGCCAACAGGACCAGGGCGGAAGTCTCAAGCGCGGCGGCAAGGCCCCCACCGAGAAAGCGCATGGGAAGGTAGGCGAAAGCAGCCGCCGAGGAGACGGCCACGAAATGCCGCCAGGAAAAACTCCATGTGGCCGAAATGGCCTGGTAAATGTTCAATTTGGAGCGATCCTGGAGCAGCGTGACCTCGACAGACCTCTTTACAGCCCAAACGGTGGCCGCTATCTGGGCCAAGGCCACATAGGAACCGAAGGGGCGGCTCCAGCGAACAGTGAGATTGGCGTACCCCTCTGGCAACACGCCGATTTCTAGTCCCAAAGCCAAACTGACGGCAATACCGGCGAGGGTGATGCCGATGTTGGCCATGAGACTGCGCCACGTAATTGCGGCGGTCGCCTTCAGAGCAGTGAGCCAACTGATCGCCAACCCTACATAGTTCCGTTTCCGGCGGCGTTAGGTCAATGCCGGATGCCGCGAGGCCGCTTGGCCTGGTACGCTCTACTTTCGCGATGGATCCGACCTTGCAGTTCCTGGGCGCATGGCAACCGAATACGGCGGGCTTGGCCGCGCTTTTTACGCCGGAGGAATGCAAGCGGCTCGACCTGGCGAGAAGGGAGGCGGGCAAAGGCAAGCGGGTGGTCGCCTACTGCGTCTTCGAGAATCCATTCGCCCGAGCCGGCGGCGTTTTCGCGGTGGCCACGCACCTGCCGCCGGCGCTGCGTGCCGCCGGGGATGAGACGGTGATCATCACCCCGTTCCACCGCAACCTGCAAACGACGCCGCGCTACGACCAGGTGAAGCACCTGGGGGACATCCAAGTGCCTTTCACGAGCGGCAGGACAAAGGCGGAACTGTTCGAGACGCACGATCGATTGGGTAATCGCTGGGTGTACGTTCAGTCTTGGGGCATCTTCGATTCGCGCGGCGGGCCGACGCGGCAGGACCCCTACGCCTACGACAACAACCAATATCTCGTGCGCGATGCGCTGTTCTTGTCGAACAGCATTCCGGTCGCGTTGGCGCACTTGGGGCTCACCAGCAATATCGTGGTGCACGCGCAAGATTGGCAACTGGCGGCGTCGGCCTTGTCGGTGAAACAGGCCTTGTTGAGCGGGGCGTTGCGATCGGCGGCAACGGTGTTGACGTCGCACAACCCATACGATCAAGGCCTGCCGGACGACAGTTTGTCGTGGATCACGCGACGGCTGGCTCCCCAGCAGTGGCCGTTCGGCCGGGATACGTTTTACGAACGCATGATACCGCTCACGGATGCTCCGCTATCAACAGTCAGTCCGGGGTTCGCGATGGAAATGACCGCCGATCCTCTGCAGCGGAGACACTTCACCGGGCATTTGCAGACGGTCTACGCCAAGCAGGGCGTGGTTGGGATCAACAATCCGCTGTTCGGAGTACCTCAGCCGGCGTTCAGCGAAGAAGCCGTGCGTGCGGCGGCCGGCGGAGCACCGGAGAAAATTCTGGCGGAGAAGTCGCGCAAGCGGCAGAAGATGCTTGAAGTCCTCAGCGCGTACGAAGACCCCAGGATCGGCGGCGGACTGGACGGCGGTCCGGGCAAGAAGCTGATCGAGTTGCCGCCGGAAGTTCCCGTCTTCTTGATGTTTGGGCGGCTGGACCCCCGCCAGAAGGGGTTCGACTTGTTCGCCAGGGCGATTGAGGGAGTACCGCGTAATGCTGCGAAATTCATCCTGACGCCGATTGTCGGACCGGGCACGGAGAAATGGGCGACGGATCTGATGGAGTTGGCCGAGCGGCGCAAGGGCGACGTCATCACTTACCCGTTCCGCATGGAGCAGGGCTACATGGAGACGCAGGCGGGCGCGACGTTCGCGGTGATGCCCTCGTTTTACGAGCCCTTTGGAGCCGCCACGGAAGCGTATCTGGCGGGAACGCCGGTAATCGCCCGGGCGACCGGCGGACTGACGGGGCAGGTCGTCGACCACGATGAAGACAAGGCGCGGGCAACGGGCTTTCTGTTCAAAGAGAAGCTCCCCTTGGGTGCGAGCTGGCCGGCGATCGCATCGGCCGGACCGGATGAGCGGGTGGCCCTACCGCTGTACGTGGGGATGGCCGAAGCTCTGTATGATTCCCTGCGAAAGGCGGCCGCGGTTTACGCGAAACGTCCGACGTCTTACGGCAGGATGCTGGCGAACCTCTACGCCAAGGCGGAAACCTTCAGCGGCGAGCGGGCGGCGGCAGGCTATCGGGCGCTGTACGATCTGGCGGTGATCGACGAGCCTCGTTTCTAATAACGTCCTTGAGCCTGGGGCCGCAGGCGATAGTCCTGGGTCTGAATGCGGACCTCTTTGCACATCTCAAACAGACGGGAGACGGCGCGCTGACCGATTCGGTCGCCGAGACTGTCGTCGATCTGATACTTGCCGCTGGCTGCGTCTTTACGGGCGACTGCATCGCCGCGTTCGCGCAGGGCGAGATTCGTGGTGACGATGATCGGCTTGTTCTCGTTGTAGCGATGATTGATGATCGCGGTGACGGTGTCGAGCACCCAGTCGGTGACGCGATGGGCGCCCAGGTCGTCGAGCAGCAGAATCTCGGCGTCAAGGGCGGTCTGGTAGGCGGCGCCGTCGCTGACGTTCGAGGAGGGATTGTAGCCATCGCGGATGCGCTGCAGAAGGGTCTGGTAGTCGAAGAAGACGGCGTCGAAGCCGCGGTCGAGAAGGCGCCGGACGGCTGCGACGGCTAGGTGCGTCTTGCCTACGCCCGGAGGGCCTTGGAGCAAGATGCCGCGGTAGCTGGCGGTCGGATACTCGGAAGCGAAGTGCCGCACGGGGAGCATCGCCGCCGAGAGCTGGTGGTAGTCGTTGGGATCGCCCGGCAAACGGCAAGCGAAATTGTCGAAACTCGAAGCCCGGAAACGCTCGGGGACTCCGGCTTGGGCGAGCCGATCGCCAAGGGGCGCGGCTTTGGCGCAGCCGCAACGCACGACGGCGGTCAGACCGTCTTTCTCGGTTTGTTTCCAGCCGGTGCCGTCGCACTCAGGGCAATTTGGATCGAGGGGCATATCGCGCTTGCGGCTATTCGACGACGACTAAAACTTGACCGGCCGCGACCGAATCGCCGGGACTTACGCGGATCGCCTGGACCGTGCCGGCCTTGGGCGACTTCAACTCATTCTGCATCTTCATGGCCTCCACGACCAAAACGCCCTTTCCTGTTTCAATGGCCTCTCCCACCGCAACGAGGAGGGCGACGACCTTGCCAGGCATGGCGGCCTTGAGTGCAATCGCCCCCCGCGCCGCGTACGCTCCCTGACCGCGGGACCATTTGCGGGGGTCTTGCACTTCGACCGGCAGGCGGGTTGAGCCGACCCAAGCGTGGCCGTCGCCGTCGATCGCGACGTCGGTGCTGCGGCCATCGATCAGCACGGAATAAACGTTGGGTTCAACCAGGGCGACGTCCCCGTGATGTGGCACTCCGTCCACAAGCAGCGTGTGCTGCGAACTTCCGGATGCCGCGGAAGTTTCGACGGTGAGCGTTTTACCGCCGATGACGTACTGCCGTCTCATCGCGGACGCACCATCTTGGCCCGGGCGGCGGAGCGCCATGCCGAAGCGGGCCTCTCCGGTTTGGGCGCGGCGGGCGAAACGGATTCTGCGCTGAGCGCGAACAGCGTGGCCACGGCGGCTTCGTGAGCAGGCGCCGGATCGGCCTTCCGACGGGCGAGGAAACGTCCGATAAATCCGGTGTCCAAGTCGGCGGCGCGGAAGGCGGCGTCGTCGATGACATCGCGAAAGAACCCGAGCGTGGTCTGAATTCCGGTAACGCGGTACTCCGCAAGCGCGGCGCGGAGACGGTTGAGGGCTTCATCGCGGGTTTGGCCCCAAGCGCAAAGTTTGGCGATGAGCGGATCGTAGTGCATCGGCACTTCCCAGCCGGGATAGGCGGCGGAGTCTATGCGGATCCCAGGGCCGCCGGGCTCACGCAGCGTGGTGATTTTGCCCGGCGAGGGAAAAAAGTTGTTGGCGGGATCTTCGGCGTATACGCGGCACTCGACAGCGGATCCGCAAAAGCGGATCTCAGACTGGGCGAAGCGCAGCGGCTGGCCGGCGGCGATGCGGATCTGTTCGGCGACTAGGTCGATGCCGGTGACGAGTTCGGTTACGGGATGTTCAACCTGCAGCCGCGTGTTCATTTCTAGGAAAAAGAAATTTCCCTCTTGATCTGCAAGGAACTCGACAGTTCCGGCGTTGACGTAGCCGGCGGCTCGGGCTGCTTGGATGGCCGCGTCAGACAGGGCGGCGCGGAGTTGTGGACGATCGGCAAATAGCGGCGACGGCGACTCTTCGATTACTTTCTGATGGCGGCGCTGCAGCGAACATTCCCGCTCGCCCAGGTGCACGATATTGCCCTGGGCGTCTGCAAGAACTTGAACCTCGACGTGACGTGGGCGCGGGATGGCCTTCTCGATGTACAGGGT
>CAMPKL010000289.1 GCA_946887065.1 uncultured Bryobacterales bacterium | reverse complement strand
GGTAATATCCGTAATCCATCATTTCCGCCAACGGCTTTACGCGATAGATGATTTGCCAGGCCGGATCATTGCGTTGACAATCGAGCCGTTGGTGACGAACGACGGTATTGTCGCGGTATTCCACCCACTGATATTCAATGATGTCGCCAACCTCGACGTTCGGCATGGAGAATGACCGCATGTTGACGTTGATGCCGCCGGTGCGAGCGACCGATCGCTCAAATACGTCCGCTTTGCGCAACTCCACGATCCGCCCGTCCGGTTTGATTGTGCGGCCTTGGATCTCGCTTACTTGGATGTCCGACGCGGCCTCCACCAGATCGAT
The DNA here is from genome assembly GCA_946887065.1 of uncultured Bryobacterales bacterium. The sequence continues at coordinate 5,146 of CAMPKL010000289.1, read as the reverse complement.
AGTGCTTTGCTGCTCTACCCCGCGCTCGGTAAAAACCTTTACTCGCAGGTATTGGGTTTCCATGGTCTGCGGTTGGCGCCCGCCCAGTAGCCGATCTTCGAGCCAAACCTGCCAAGTGATCGTTTCCGAATCGGCCCTGGGGTCGATTTTAGGCGCTTTCAAAGCGAGAAGTTCCGGAGTGACCGGATCCCAATCAACTGCCTTTATCTGAGCCGGCGACAGGCCTACCGCGGCTGCCAGCAAGGCGGAACTAACGAAGGAGCGTATTATTTCCATTTATTTAACGCCAAATTGTAAAAGCGAATCGGAAGCCGATTCCGCAGGCTTGGCCAGTATAAACCCGAAATTCGTAAAAGGAGGTCGAGCGCGTAAGGTATTTTCGATGCCCCGGCCCCGCCGGGCTATGCGGGCAAGGGCTCGATCTCGGGCTCGAGTACCTTAAGCTGCCCATCCGCGGACGCCTAACCCAGCGAGCCGTCGGCATGCAGCGCACCGTGGACATGCTGACCCGCAAGTGCGACGACAGCGGTGCTGATCGCGGCCTGACGATCGGCTTGGTCAATCAACCTGCGACCATCTGGGTTCCGAGCGGCTCGCCCGCCAACAGCCGCGGGATGACACCGGGCTCAGCGCCCGCGGCCACGCGCACCCGCTCGGAGCCGTCTTCAATCGCCGAAATTGCGGCGCGCAACTTAGCTTCCATGCCGCCCCGGGCAACGCCGTCTTCAATCAGCTTCAATGCCCCCGCAATCGTCAACGAGGGGATCAGGGTCTGCTCCGCGTCGAGTACGCCCGCGACATCGGTGAGATAAATCATCTGATCGGCCTTGAAGCCGCCCGCGCAGGCCGCCGCCATTTGGTCCGCGTTGACGTTGTAGATCGCGCCGTCCGCTCCGCCCGCCACGCAAGCGATCGTCGGCAAATAGCCGGCTTCGGTCAGCAGATCGAGCGGCGCCGGATTCACCCTCGAGACTTGGCCCACCGCGCCCAACTCCGGCGCTAGTTGCACGGCCTGGACGATTCCTGCATCGATGCCCGACAAGCCGATTGGCTTCGCTCCAGCCCTGCCCAACTCGGCAACCAAGTGGTGATTAACCGAGCCGCAAAAGATGCGCAGCACGGCATCCATGATTTCCGGCGCGGTCACCCGAAAACCGTTGCGGAACTCGCTCTCGATCCCTTGGTCTTCCAGATAGCGGCTGAGCCGCTTGCCGCCGCCGTGGACCACTACTGTCTGATGCCCGGCCGCCTGCGCGCCGGCAATCTGCCGGCACAACGCTCGCCGCGTCTCATCGGACTCCAGCAGCGTGCCTCCCAACTTAATCAGGAGTTTCAAAGCAACCCCGCCGTCTCCTCAAGTCCAAAGACGAGGTTCATATTCTGGACAGCCTGCCCCGCCGCGCCCTTAACGAGGTTATCGATCGCCGCGATAACCGTCACTCGCTTGGTCTTGGGGTCCGTACGGAACCCGATGTCGCAAAAGTTCGTGTGCTGTATCGCGTGCAGATCCGGGAAGCGTCCTTCGGGGTAAATCCGCACAAAGGGTTCATCGGCGTAGTGTTTGGCGTAAATGGCGGACAAATCCGCGTGGCTCATCGCCTCCCGCGTCCGCAGGTAAATGCTTTCGAGAATGCCCCGATGCAGCGGCAGCAACTGCGCCGTGAAGGAAAATTCCGCTTCGTCCAGACCCGAGTTCATCAGCACTTCCGGCACATGCCTGTGCGACTGCACGGCGTAGGCCGAAAAATTCTCAGCCGCTTCGCTGAAGTGCGTCTTCTGCGAGGGCTTCTTGCCCGCGCCGCTGACGCCCGACTTCGCGTCGCAAACGATTCCCGCCGCCTTGTCGAAAACCCCTTCCTGCACGAGCGGCCGAATCGCCAAATTCGCCGCCGTCGGGTAACAGCCCGGATTCGATATCAGGTTCTCTCCAGGGATCTTGTCCCGGTAAAACTCCGGTAACCCGTACGCGGCCCCCGCCAGGAGCGCCTCTTCGGCATGTTCGGCGCCATACCAGCGCTGGTAGTTCGCCTTCGTCCGCAGCCGGAAAGCCCCGCTCAAGTCGATGACCCGCACGCCTGCGTTCAATATCATCGGCGCCGATTCGATCGACACTTCCGCGGACGTGGCCAAGAACACCACATCGAGCCCGCGCAAACCCTCCGCCGTCAGAGGACGCCGTTCCGTTCCGTCATCGAAAACAGGAGCCTCGTCCGCCGTCTGCGCCCGATGCTCCACCAGCACCGGGGTCGCCCCCGGATGCCGCTTGAGAATTCCGACTAGTTCCGCGCCGCTATAGCCCGTGAATCCGACTACCCCGGCCCGTAGGTTGTTTGTCCCGCTCATCTTTCGCCCACTCTATTGAGCGTAGCGATCTTACGGAGCGGCCATCAAGCCTCTGCGCAATCAATCAACAAGGGAACCTGCGCGGCAACTCGCCCGTTGCCGGCGCCTCATCGCCGTTCAACAGCCGTCTAAAGATTTCGTGCCGGTGAATCACTCGAGGCGTGGAGCACGCCGGGCACATCCGCAGCGAGCCTCTAGCGATCAATTGCTCTGCCGGCGCCGCCTTACGACACACTGCGCAGCGAATCTGATCCCGGCGACAAACGGTAGTTCTGCCATGCCTCGCTAATCGGTCGAACGGGAGTCGAGCAATATGCCTTGCCGGAAGAAGCGTCTAGGGAGAAGGGGGACGACACTTACAGATCCATGACGGCTTCGATGTCGGGTGCGATCGGCCGCGGCGGCGTCGCCACCGAGACCACATAGAAGATCGTCAGGGAAACCAGCAGCGCGAAGGCCCCTCCGTGGAAACCGTAGGGCAATTCTATCTTGAATAACTCCAGTCCGAAGTTAATCAGCAGGCTCGCGCAGATGGCCAAATTGCAAGCCCTCGGCGTCGCCCTTTTCCAATTGAAGCCGATCGCTGCAGTCGGCACGATCGCTGCGGCGAAGGTACCCCATCCAAACGCTCCCAGCAGTGCGACTAGGCTCCCTGAGTAAAGCGCGAAGAGCGCTGCCGCCGCGGCGATCGCCACGGTAGCCGTTCTAGCCCACGCCAGGTCGTTGTCCAACGACCGCCCGCGCAGCGCCCGCGGAATATCGTGGACGACCGCCGCGGCGCCAATATTTAAAAAACTATCCGCCGTCGACATGATCGCTGCCAACAGTCCGGCGAAGACGATTCCGGAAAGCAACGGACTAGCATAGTTTTGCAAGAAGACCGCCGCCGCATCATCCGCATTGGCCAACTCCGCGTGGCCGCCCTGCAACACGATTGTCCTCATCGCCATGCCGATGGCGATCCACAGCAATGCGGCCGTGCCATAGCCGATTACCGAGATCGGCAGCATATGCCGTGCGTCCCGCACCCGTCTCGTCATCATCAGTTTGGTGATCACATGCGGCTGACCGCAGGCCCCCAACACGAAGATGAAGTACCACGACAAGCAGCCCACCATTCCGAGCGTCCCCCACGGGCTCATCGCTTCCGGGTCGTCCGCCAGAATCGTCTGGGCCATTCCGGTCATGCCGCCCTCGACCGCCATGATGGCCGTCGCGAGCACTAACAGGGCCGCGGCCACCATGATGATGCCCTGCACGAGATCGGTATAGACCGAGGCGATAATGCCGCCCGTGACGCAATAGAAAACCAGCACGGCGCCGCTGATGCCCAAACACGATTCGATCGAGATCACGCCGATCCAGGGCACGTCCGCCAAGATACTCTGCAGCACCGTGGCCATCGCCAGGATCTGTGTCGCCAAGTAGCCCAACACGCCGAGCAGGATCGCCAGTGCCGTCAAAAAGCTCGTCGTGTTGCTGCCGTAGCGCGCCGCCACCGCATCGGGCAGGGAGATCAGCTCGCGCAATTCCCCCATCATGCGCAGCCGCTTGCCAAACAGGAAAAACGAAATGCTGATGCCGATCGACGTCGCCACGATCATCCAGAACGACGTCACGCCCATCTTGTAAACGAGCCCGGGGCCGCCTACAAAACCCCAACCGCTCATCGTGCTCGAGAACACCGCCACACTAGCGACGACCACGCCCAAATGCCTGCCCGCCATGAAGAAGTCTTGACTGCTTTTTGTGCGGCGCATCGCCCAGAGGCCGACTGCCACGCACATCGCAAGGTATGCGACAACGCAGGCCAGCACGATTACTGAGCGATGCTCCTCCACGCTTACGACTGCCGCCTCGTCTTCAAAATCTCTTCAAAGCGGCGCATGCTTTGTTCCGGCAGGATCCAGTCGTCGAATCGCACGACGTAGATCGCGATGAAGAAACCGGGAAACAACCAGATGCCGTAAACCAACCAAGCGACCGGCACAGGGAACGAACCCCAGAACGAGGCTTCGAGCGGATCGGCTAGCGAGCGCCAATACGTCCAACACATCATCGAGAAGACTGCCTCGAAGAGCACCCCGCCGATCAAGAAGAATGGCCATGGACGTCGTCCGGCCTTCGTTTGCCAGGCCAACAAGCAAACGAACATCGCGATCATTACCGAACCCAACAGCCAGGCCGCCGCGAAAACCGGCTCGTGGCGTTCCAGCCCCGCGCCGCCTTGGTCCATCTGGGAGAACCGCGAGTGCACGGCGCCATGGCCGCCGGCAATTTCGGGCGTCAACGCGATCGACCAGACCAACGCCCACATGGCGGCCAGCAGAGTCGCCGCAAGTCCACTCTTCATCCTGGTCCGCCGCCATTGAGGAAGCCCGGCTGCTGCCACGCGGGCTGCGGATAGGTGTAGAAGCCACGGCCCGTCTTCACGCCCAACTCGCCGCAGGCGATCTTCTCTTCCAACACTCTAGGCGGCGCGTCCCGAGAATCGCCCGACTCTTCGTAGTAGACCTGCTCGATATCGCGAACCACGTCGAGGCCGATGCGGTCCATCATGGCGAACGGCCCCATGTCCGATTCCATCTGGATCATCCAGGTGCGGTCGATGTCTTCCACGCTCGCCACGCCTTGGTCCAACAAGCGCAAGGATTCCTTCTTCACCGCGCGCCAAATGCAATTGAACACAAACCCGGTGTTCTCCTTGCGCACCATAATCGTCAACAAGCTCATCGACTCCATGAAGGACTTGACCGATTGCATCGTCTCCGTTGACGTCTGCGAGCCGCCCATCAACTCGACG
>CAMPKL010000288.1 GCA_946887065.1 uncultured Bryobacterales bacterium | reverse complement strand
GCTTCGCAGATGCCCTGTAGACCGTGTCCGAAGTTCTCGCGCCGGTGCGCGGTTACGGTGAGGAGCCGCCTGCCGCGGTCTCGCCAAGGCCAAACCCGCCGGGCCGGCGATTGGCGCCGCGTTGCACGCAGGCTCAGCAACGCGTCAATGCCCGGATTTCCCGTGACGCGAATCGCTTCAGCGGCGACCCCTTCCGCCAGCAGGTTGTTCGCTGCCCACTCGGTAGCGGCGAGGTGCAAGCCCGCAAGGCGCGAGCTGAGGCGCCGATTCATCTCTTCGGGGAACGGCGAATCCGGCTGATCCGTGCGCAGGCCCGCCTCCACGTGAGCGACTGGAATCCGCGAGTAGAAAGCGGCCAAAGCGCCGCAAAACGTCGATGTGGTATCGCCCTGAACGAGGACGAGGTCCGGCCTGCGGCGGCCGATCACCGCCTCCACTCCCGATAAGATCCTTGACGCGGAAGAGGCCAGGCTTTGCCCCGGGCGCATCGATGCCAAGTCGTCGTCCGGAACAACGCCGAAAGTCCGCAACGACGCCGCCAACAGATCGCGGTGCTGGCCCGTGACGCAAACCCGCACGTGGAAGCCTGAGTCCGGCTTCTGCAATTCAACAATGACGGGACCAAGTTTGATGGCCTCGGGACGGGTCCCGAGAATAACGAGCGCTCGCCTCATGGGCGTATCGCCGACCTACCTTATAGGAATCAAACGCTTACGGGGGAGCGACGGCCCGCGAGATGGCCCAGCCTGGCGGCCGGCGTACGAGCCAAACGGCTCAACGGGAACCCAGTCCCGTGGCCGGATTGTAGCCGTTCCCGCCGCGCGGGATCAAGCGCCCTCAGGCACAACTGACATTCGTGGTCCTGCTACGGCTAAGAGTTGAGGGTTTGTCGAGGAAGGTCTGATAAACTTCAAAGTGTTGTGCGCCCGTAGCTCAGCTGGATAGAGCGCTTGCCTCCGGAGCAAGAGGTCGCAGGTTCGAATCCTGCCGGGCGTACCATTTAAGTTTTTTCAAGATACTCGTTGGGCTCCGTCCTCGATCACTCCCGCCCTTCCCGCGAAGATCCAGTGCGTTTCGTGACGTGAATCGCATTTGCCAATGACCGCTAATCAGGCACGAGTTTCGCAGTGCCGTCCGACGTCTGGCCTCGCTTGGCATTACTCGTGGCCGTCGGCCCGCGGCATCTACCCCTAAACTGTTACCCATGTCCCCGGACGTTCAAAAATTAGCGAAATCACCGCGATAGCGCTGGCTAACCTCTTGGTGAAGAAATCCGAAGATCCTGTGCACTCGAGTCAGCGGTTTGGCTTCGTCGAGCGGCCCCTAGTTGCCGAGGAACTCATCACGCTCGCAAAGCGCACGCTGGTCTGAACGAAGCGAACTAGCCGATGATGCGCAACTCGCTACGCCGCGCTCTCTTGACTCGAACTCTATGAGGCACCGATCGCCTGAAGGCCCAAGTCGGTATGAGATCGTCATCGAGGCGCCCAAAGGGTTCCGACCGTCCGGCGGCGTCCAAAGATCTTCAGCCGGACTAATCTGAACCCTCGTCGGAAAGATTGCGGAAGTCGAAACCAGAGCATTCCAAAAGCGTTTGTGTTGTGATCCGGCCTGCCTCGGAAGTTGCGTCGTCCGACGCTGCGTCAGTTGCGCTGTTCCAGCTTAAATCGACTCCAGCGGCGGTCGGCTCCGCATTCCAACGCTTGGGCGATCAAGTCCGGAGCGCATCCGCCTGAAAAAATCTACGCCCTAATCAGCCAACAACTTGTCCAGACTATTCTTGAAAGCTGCGTAGGGTTGCGCTCCCCGCAAGAATTCCGTAGCCATAATCTTTGAATCGTCGTTGGGGTCGGTAAGGCCGAGGAAAAAACTGGGCGTCCCTGCGACGCCTCCAGCCATTCCGGCCTGGAGGTCAGCATCAACCCGCGCCGTATATTTGCCGCTGTTCAGGCACTCGCGGAAAGCGCTGGGCTCCAAGGTCAGCTTCTCCGCATATCCGAGCAGGTCGAGATCGCTGAGCCGCCGCTGATTCTGGAACAGCACGTCGTGCATTTCCCAATACTTGCCCTGATCCTTGGCACATTGGGCGGCCTCCGCCGCCTTGGCCGCCTGGGGATGGATTGACTTGAGCGGGAATTCACGCAGGTAGTAGCGCACCTTGCCGGTTTCAACATACTCCTTGAGCAGCTGGGGCAGCGTTTGGGTCGTGTGGCGGCTACAGAACGGGCACTGGTAGTCGGTGAACTCCACGATCGTCACTTTCGCGTTCGGATCGCCCTTGAAAGGGACGCCGTCTAACGAAACGCTGAGCGGCTCGAAAGGCTTGGGTTTCTGCGGACGGACCTCCTCCAGAATCTCTAGAATCTTCGTAATGTCCTGTTGAAGGGCTTCTTGTCCCTTCTTCAGGGCTTCTACCTCGGCCGCAAGCGAGTCCGTTGTTTGACCTAATGAAAATTGCGGCGCAGCCACCAGAATGAAGCCAATTATCGCCGCAGTTAGAAAAGTCCGTTGCATCATTACCCCCAAGCTCGAATCGATCAAATTCCATCCGGTTAACCCGGCATCTACAGCAACATCCGCTTTGGTAGACTACACGCTATTGGGTGCATAAGCAAGAACCAGGACGCTGTCGACTCCTAGTACTGGAACGTTCCTGTTCCCGGCCCCTAGTACGACCAGCGGGATGTAGATTCTATACGGTTGCGGCATCTTTACCCCTCGATCGATTTTCTTTGCGAGAGTGGCGCTGCGCTGTATCTATTTGATATCGTTGCCCTGGTAAGATACCCGCCTTCGCCGACAGCCGTGTGGCCCCTAACGTGCTACGGCTGCCAACGGCGGAGACTCCGTCGAGCCTGAGGCCCGCCTAAGGTAAATCCCTCAGTTCGTCGAGCAAGGCTTAGCCTAGCGGCCCAAGCCTTGAAGTGTGTCCCAACGCACATGACCGTCGCATAAAGAGCGCCCGCACACAAAGGAGAGTAAACAAAACCATCTGATGTCCCCCCACATTTGCAACTACACAGCCAAGATTCGGGCGTTTTCGATTAGCGCACTAGCGTTTGTCATCTGGAGTATGGGAGCGAGCACCGCAGCGGCGGAGCCGGCGGAACACGCCGGCGGGCCGCCGTCGCGGATACTGGTGAAGTTCAACAGCGGAATAGACGGGCACGGCGTACTGGCCGGCCTGGGAGCCGGCTGCGGCGAAGAGATCGGCAGCTTGGGCGTGCATGCGCTCAAATTGCCGTCGACGGCCGATGAAACGGCTCTGCTGAAGGTTCTCAAACAACACGGCGACGTGGAGTTCGTCGAGATCGATCAGTTGCGCGAGCCCTCCGCGGTCACCGCTAACGACCCAAGGTTTTTCGCCCAAGCGTCGCTGTGGAACATGAGAGCGCCCGACGCCTGGGAGATCACGACGGGCAGTTCCTCGGTCGTCGTCGCGGTCATCGATACCGGCGTCAACGGTTCGAATCTCGATCTGATCGGCAAAGTTCTGCCCGGGTGGAACACCGTCTCGAATAACTCCGACTCGAGTCCGATCAACCATCACGGCAACTACATGGCCGGCGCTGTGGCGGCTGTCACGAACAACCAGTTCGGGGTCGCAGCCGTTTGTTGGCAGTGCCAGGTGTTGCCGGTGCGGGTTTCCAACTTGACGAGCGGACTGGCCAACGACACCGATATCGCCGAGGCGCTGCAGTGGGCCGCCGATCGCGGGGCCCGCGTCGCCATCGTCGGCTATCCGGTCAGCGAGTCGGCGACGGTTACCGCGGCGGCTCAATACTTTGAAAGCCGGGGCGGCGTCGTAGTGGTCCCCAGCGGCAACGACGGGAGCTTCCGATCGGCCGCGGACAATCCCTCGATGTTGACGGTCGGGGCCGTGGATGTCTTGGACGATGTTTTCTCCTGGTCGAATACGGGCAACGCGGTAGATCTCGTCGCCGACGGGCTCATCTACACGGTCACCAGCGCGGAGAGCGTGACGAGCTACTTGGGCACGTCCGCGGCGGCGGCGATGGTCGCCGGCGCTGCCGCTTTGGTGCTTTCGAACCAGCCGGGGATGTCTCCGCAAGACGTGAAGGCGACGCTAATCGATTCCGCCGAGGACATCAACAGCGCCGGTTGGGATGCGGCGACCGGCTGGGGCCGGGTGGACGCCTACGCGGCTCTGACGTCCGAAATCCCGGACGTGGACACAACCCTTCCGAACGTATCGATGACCTACCCCGCCAATGGGGCCACGGTGTCCGGATCGCTGACCATGCAGGCCTCGGCCTCGGACAACGTCGGCGTCGAGAGCGTCGCCTTCGCCGTCGACGGCCGATGAAACGGCGCTGCTGAAGGTTCTCAAACAACACGGCGACGTCGAGTTCGTCGAGGTCGATCAGTTGCGCGAGCCCTCCGCGGTCACCGCTAACGACCCAAGGTTTTTCGCCCAAGCGTCGCTGTGGAACATGAGAGCGCCCGACGCCTGGGAGATCACGACGGGCAGTTCCTCGGTCGTCGTCGCGGTCATCGATACCGGCGTCAACGGTTCGAATCTCGATCTGATCGGCAAAGTTCTGCCCGGGTGGAACACCGTCTCGAATAACTCCGACTCGAGTCCGATCAACCATCACGGCAACTACATGGCCGGCGCTGTGGCGGCTGTCACGAACAACCAGTTCGGGGTCGCAGCCGTTTGTTGGCAGTGCCAGGTGTTGCCGGTGCGGGTTTCCAACTTGACGAGCGGACTGGCCAACGACACCGATATCGCCGAGGCGCTGCAGTGGGCCGCCGATCGCGGGGCCCGCGTCGCCATCGTCGGCTATCCGGTCAGCGAGTCGGCGACGGTTACCGCGGCGGCTCAATACTTTGAAAGCCGGGGCGGCGTCGTAGTGGTCCCCAGCGGCAACGACGGGAGCTTCCGATCGGCCGCGGACAATCCCTCGATGTTGACGGTCGGGGCCGTGGATGTCTTGGACGATGTTTTCTCCTGGTCGAATACGGGCAACGCGGTAGATCTCGTCGCCGACGGGCTCATCTACACGGTCACCAGCGCGGAGAGCGTGACGAGCTACTTGGGCACGTCCGCGGCGGCGGCGATGGTCGCCGGCGCTGCCGCTTTGGTGCTTTCGAACCAGCCGGGGATGTCTCCGCAAGACGTGAAGGCGACGCTAATCGATTCCGCCGAGGACATCAACAGCGCCGGTTGGGATGCGGCGACCGGCTGGGGCCGGGTGGACGCCTACGCGGCTCTGACGTCCGAAATCCCGGACGTGGACACAACCCTTCCGAACGTATCGATGACCTACCCCGCCAATGGGGCCACGGTGTCCGGATCGCTGACCATGCAGGCCTCGGCCTCGGACAACGTCGGCGTCGAGAGCGTCGCCTTCGCCGTCGACGGCGTCACCAAGTGCACCGATACCGCGGCGGCCTACTCCTGCTCCTGGAACAGCGCCACCGCGGCGAACGGTTCGCATACGTTGCGCGCGACCGC
>CAMPKL010000287.1 GCA_946887065.1 uncultured Bryobacterales bacterium | reverse complement strand
CCGCTTCGGCGTTATGCAACGGCTAGGTCTGCTGCGGAAAGGCGAGCATCCCGACGTTTTAGTCATGACGGCGACGCCCATTCCGCGGACGCTTTCGCTGACGCTCTATGGCGACTTGGACGTTTCGATCTTGGACGAGCTGCCGCCGGGCCGCTCGCCGATCACGACCCGGCAACGCGAGTACGACCAGATCGAGCGCGTCTACTCTTTCATCGCCCAACAAGTACGCGAGGGCCGCCAAGCCTACATTGTTTGCCCTGTAATCGAGGAGTCGGAAACCAAAGCGGCCAAGGCGGCAGTGGAGACCTACGAGCATCTTTCCCGGAACGTCTTCCCTGACCTCACAGTCGGTCTGTTGCACGGCCGGCTCAAAACCCAAGACAAAGAAGCGGCCATGGAGGCGTTCAAGCGAGGCGAAACGAGCATCCTCGTCGCGACCACGGTCGTGGAGGTCGGCGTCGATGTCCCCAACGCCACCGTGATGGTCATCGAGCATGCCGAATCCTTTGGCCTCTCGCAACTGCATCAACTTCGCGGACGCGTCGGCCGCGGGGCCGCCAAGAGCTACTGCATCCTCATGACGGAGAATCTAACGGAGACGGCCAGAGAACGGATTCAGACCATGGAGCGGACTCAGGACGGCTTTGAGATCGCCGAAAAGGACCTAGAGATACGCGGGCCGGGCGAATTCTTCGGCGTGAAGCAGTCGGGGCTGCCGGAGTTTCGCGTGGCCAATTTGCTGCGAGACCGGGAAGCCCTTGAGCTGGCCCGGCAAGAGGCCCGTGCCTTGATTGACAAGCCCGGATCTGCCGCCGAGTTGAAATCACTCGTCGAATATATCCGGGAAAAGTGGCAACGTCGTTACGGGCTTGTTCAAGTTGGCTGAGCGAGACCTGGCGATCACGTCGTCGATCGTCATTTGGGGGTTGCGCGGCTCGATGAAACGGCCTTCCTTGCGGGCGCGGCGGCGCTCGTTGCGTTCCTCTCGCCGTGCGTCGCGGGCGGCCTGACGATACTGCAGACCGATTAGCCGTCGGCGGATCAACTCCCGGCGCTGTTCCACGGTCTCGACGTGGAACGGCAGAAGTTCAAGCTGGCGTCCCGGCACGGCCATGCACTTACCCCGAAGGTCGCCTCTATATTGCCACAAATAAGCTATAACCGCTCTAGAAAGTGCAAGATAGAATGGATTGTTGAGGTTCTAGTTCTTGGTTGAGTTCCGCGAGCTGGCCATCGTGGGAAGGAGGCTCAATGAGCCGCTGACCGGCGTAGGGCGCTACATCGAGTGCCTGCTCAGTGAGTGGCGCGGCGGCACACACCCGTTTCAGAAGATCCGCGTTTACGCGCCCGGCCAAACAAATCTTCCCGCCGATGTGTTGGGAGGGCCGGTGTCGGTCGAGGTGATTCCCCAGAACCTTTCGCCGCTCTTTTGGGAAAACGTCCAACTGCCGGCCAGGCTAAAGAGCGCCGACGTCATCTTCGCGCCCTATACTTTGCCCTGGCTGTCGGCTGGCCGAGGGGTCGTCTCGAACCTTGGCATCTACGATGGCCGGCCGGGCGACTTCCCGCTTGCGGCCCGGCTGCGCACGACTCCGTTTTTCCGGCATGCGGCCCGCTCCGCCCTACGCGTGATCGCGAACTCGCATTCCACGCGAGACGATTTGGTTCGCCACTACGGCGTCTCCGCGGACAAGGTCGACGTCATCACCCTGGGCGCCGATAGCCGCTTATCGCCGGCAGACGGGCAGCAGAGGCTCCCGGCGTCGATCAAAGAGCGGTACGGGATGACCGACGCGCCCTACTTTTTGCTGGTCGGCAAACTGTCCAAGCGGCGAAATATCCCGCTGTTAATCGAGGCCTTCGCCAAGGCCCGAGCAGAGCTGCCGGCTGGCCAGGGGCTCTTGTTGATCGGTCCCGACTACCTGGGTATGCAGCCGCTCGTCTTGGCTCGCGCTGCCGGCTTAGACGGAGCGGTTGGCCATGCCCGATTCGCGCCGATGGACGACTTGCTGCACCTGTATCGCGGCGCAACGGCGTTCGTCCTTCCCACAGAGCACGAGGGTTTCTCGCTGACCATTCCCGAGGCGATGGCCTGCGGCACGCCGGTCATCACGTTTGACCACGCAGCCTTGGAAGGGCCGCTGCGCGACTCCGCGTGGATCGTCGAGCCTAACTCCGCAGCCCTTGCCGCCGCCTTGCGGCAGATCGCCAATGAACCGGAGGTGCGAGATCAATGGCGCAAGCGCTCTCTTCTCTGCGCCCCACACTATCGCTGGGAAACAACGGCTCAAAAAACCATGCAAGTGCTCGTCGAGGCGGCAGAACGGCTACAACGCGCATAGTCACTTCGGCGGCGGCGGTCCAAAGCTGGGGATTCTTTCTTCAAGGATCGTCTCCATGCGGTTACGAATGTCAGCCTTTCTTTCCGGGTGCGGAAAGATATAGAACCGTCCCTCTTTTACGGCTTCGACGACGATCTCGGCGATCTTCTCCGGCCCAATGGACTCCGCCACCATCTTCCGAACCGCGGCGTCCCGCTCTTGCGCTTGTTTGCCCACGGGCGACTTGGCGTTGGCCTGCTTGACCGTGTCGGGCGCCTTGTCTTCGAAGTCCGCCAGGCCCGTATGAACCCAGCCAGGGCAAAGGACGCCCACTTCGATGGGCGATCCTGTTGCTCGCAGTTCATGGTGCAAGCATTCGGACATGGCGACGACGGCATGTTTGCTGGCGTTGTAAGGAGCGAAAAACGGACCGGAGAGCAGTCCGGCGACGGATCCGGTATTGAGCACGTAGCCTTGTTCCCCGGCTTCGACCATTCGCGGCAAAAAGTAGTGCAAGCCGTTGGCGACGCCCAGCACGTTCACGTCGAAAACCCAACGCCAGTTTTCAATCGGCTGCTGCCAGCTTGCTTGCACTCGCCCCAGGACTCCCGCGTTGTTGCACAACAGATGCACATTGCCGTAATCGCGGAAGACTTCGTCCGCCAACTCCTCGACTTCGCCCGGCACGGTAACGTCCACGGCGATGGGGTGCGCCATGAGGCCTGAATCGACCAGTTTGCGAGCGGCATCCCTCGCTCCGCCAATATCTCGATCGGCCAGGATGACCTGCATACCCTCATGGGCAAAACGCTCGGACATGGCAAGTCCGATGCCGGCCGCGGCGCCGGTGACGACCGCTACTTTCCCTTCCAGATCTTTCATCGAACTTTCCTCGCGCCGCCTCGTTTGCAAGCTAGCACAGAACGCCGTCCGCCCAACTTGTGGTTTACGTTCAGTAACGGGACCGTCTGCCGGCTAGCAGGCCCGTCAGGTCTCCACACGCCCACCAGACGTGAAAGGCGAGAACCCACGGCAGGGCGCGCACATAACTCAGCCGCCGCCCGGCCCGCCGAGCCCCACGCCAACCTCGCCAAGCGAGCACGATCGGCGCCACGGGCGCGGTGAGGATGGACAGTGCATCCCTAGCGCGCACGGCGCCGTGAGCCCGTCCTTCTGACCAGCGCCGTTGCAAGGCGATTTTCAACGTGTGCGCGCAGGGATAGTCGATCCACGCGGTGGCTTCGTAGTACGACATCAACGCGCTCTTCGTGCGAATGCGCCATCCCCATGCGTTTTCAGCCAACAGGGATTCATTCGCCCGCAACAACCGTGACTTATAGGAGACGTTGGCGTCGGTCAAGTCTCGGGTTTCTCCGCTTGGCCGTGCAGGCGCATAAGCCGAGTAGTCGCTCCAATACCAGCCGAGTTGCCATGCAGCGGCGTCCTCCGGACTTCGCACGGGACCGCCGCAGGCGAGGATTTCAGGATGGGCCAGATGGGCCTCGCGATGTGCGGCCGCCCAACCCGGCCCTGGGATGGATGGAGCCTCCAAGAACGCCGCGACGTCGCTGCACACCCGGGGCAGCGCGAGCCACTGCATCTGCGGCAGGTCGCCGGCGCCGGCATACTCGATCCACTCCACGTAGGGGAACTCGGATGGGAGCGTGTCCGAGAACTCCGCCTCCTTGGACCGGACCACAATGAATTGATCGACCCTCTGTCCTTCAATCGCCCGCAAGCAGCGGCGTAACAGCTCAGCCGACTCTCGCCACACGATCACCACCGTGAGGCTCAGACAGTCCTCCGAAAGTATCCCTGCAGTTCACCCAACGTCTCGGCGCCGGCGAATAGCAGCGCGAACGGAAGAGCCGCCAGCGCCCGCACCCAGTGGCGCGGACGCAGCGCAGCTCGAGCGGCGAATCGGCCCACCAACACCATCGGCAAGCCCAGGCGCGATAAGCCCACATGCCAGCGTGACGGGCGCGACATCGGCGCGGATCGCAACCGCGCCCACTCCCGGGAGCGCTGCATCCGAGCGGATAAAAAGTCGTCCACAGACGGTGCGAAGCGAAGCTTCATTGCCGGATCGCGGCGGAAGCGTGTCCCGCCATCGAACAGCGCGGCGTGATACTCCATCTCGGAGCGCGCCGCGGCGATCAACTCGATATCGAGCCCGTTCATGGGATAGACTACCGCTCCGGCCGGAGCCCAGCGCGCCTGTTCCCGCGTCAACTCTCCGGGAGCCGCCGGAGGAGCGACGTGAATGTACTCCCAAAGATAGGCGGCTGCCGCAAACCAGCTGCTCTCAGGCGGGACGACTTCCCCAACTAACACCTCTTCTTGCTCTCTGGCAGAGAGCGCAGCACCCGCCCAGTCGTCGTCAACCCGGTAGTCCTCGCTGATCACCGCTGCCCGTGTTCCGGATACTCGCCGTAAGCCTTCCGCACGCATTCGCGGCAGAGACCAGCCGGCGCCGGCGGCGAGGATGCGAAGCCGGGGAAACCTCCGTTCCAGTGCCGAACAAGCCAACGTCGATACGAGCACGATCTCGGCTCGATCCAGCGCCGCGCAATGCACAAGCGACTCCACACACGCCGTGACTTGCATCAGATTCGTAGCGACAACAACAATCGACAGTTGCGCGGCGTGCGACACCAGAATCCGACTACGGTAGCATGGTCGCAACGGCCAACTGGAAGGAGTTATCGCCTGCGATTCTGCATGATTTCGGCGTTCTATCCGCCCGATGCCTTCGGCGGGGACGCCATATTTATTCAAAACCTCAACCGCGAACTTCTACGTCGAGGGCACGAAATCGACGTCATCCATTGCGCCGATTCTTACAACTCCCTCAAGGGTGGCGGCGAAACCAAGTTTCCTGTCCTGGAGGGCGTCATGACTCACCCGCTGCGAAGCGGCGGCGGCATTCTGGCGCCGCTGGCCGCTCACCAGACGGGACGCCCCATGCTGCATCGCCGTGCCATCCAACGGGTGTTGCGCTCCAAGCCGTTCGATGTCGTCCACTTTCACAACATCTCGGTGTTCGGGCCGAAGGTGCTGCAGACGCCGGTACCGGCCAACGCGATTAAGCTCTACACCGCGCACGAACATTGGCTGGTATGCCCCTTGAGCGTGCTTTGGAAGAACGGCCGTGAGTTGTGCCGCAA
>CAMPKL010000286.1 GCA_946887065.1 uncultured Bryobacterales bacterium | reverse complement strand
GTGGAAGATGGCCACGGGCGAATAACTGCGGCGCTCAACATGTAGCCGCTGGTAGGGCGTATAAAGCGAGGGCTCCAGGTCCGTGTGCTGGCGGACGAGGCTCTCCGTAAGATTCAAATACTCGGTCCAGATGCGCAGCGGACGGGTGCCTGTGGAGTCAGCGAATTTCTGGAACAGGTCCTTCGAGTTGTTGACGTCTTCCCACTCCTCGGGCACGGCGAGAACGATGTCCACGCGGCCGAAACCCAGGTCAAGAATGTCTTCGACGTTCGGTTGGCAGGCGGTTTCGAGATACCAGTCGAGCCCCGACAGGCCCATATCGTAGAAGCCCGCGGCGATCATGTAAGGGATCTCCTGCGGACGCAGGATCTTGACCGAAATGCCGTCGATGCCGAGGTCCGGACGATAGCTGCGGCTGCCTTCTCCGTAGCCCTTGGGATCGATGCCGGCGGCTTCGAGGAATGCGCGAGTCTTTTTTTCGAGACTGCCCTTCGGCAGCGCCAGTCTTAGCTCAGTCATCAGACCCTCATCCTATCCCTTCGCTGCTACTTTCTGAGTTCCGCCAAAACGGCGTCCGCGTTGGCCGGCAGTTGCAAATCGCCTATCTGAACGCCGCGCTTGCTGACGCGGGCGGTGGCTTCGACGAGCGCGCCGGCGGGCTGCGTGGTCCCCACGCCAACGCGCATGTTGTGGTCGCGCAGGCCTTCGGCCAAGGTGATTGCGTCCGGCAGGCTGTCCGCGTCGGCGACGAGATACAGTTCGTAGGCAGGCGGGGCCGGCGACCCTTGCAGCGCTTCAAGTAACGAGTCAAAGCGGAACGCGCAGCCGACCGAAGGCGTGGGCTCCGCGCCGAAAATCTCGGCCAAACCGTCATAGCGGCCGCCGCCGCCGTAGGCGTTGCCGTTGGCCGTGAATTCGAATACGACGCCGGTGTAGAACGTCAGGCCGCGGGCGATGCCCATGACGATTTCATAGCGGTCAATCCCGTAAAGCTTCACCAAGCGGCAAACCTCGGCCAGATTATCGAGCGCCTGGGTCGCGGGCGTACCGGCGAGCGCCTCGGTGGCCTGATCGAGAACGTCTTCGAGCGTGCCGCGCAGCCGAGAGATCTTGATCAACGTCTCGGCGCGCGCCTCGGGAACCATGTCCTCGACGGCCCAGACGTTGCGCAGCGTCGCCTCGGCTTCTAACGGAAGCCGTTGGGCCAGTTCCGCCGCATCGACATCGGCGTGCCCGGCAATGGAGTACTCGCCTTCGTAGCCGGTTCGCTCTTGGAGTTCGGCCAATTGTTTGCGGTCGATACGCAACTCATCGAACGCAAGGCGATTTTCGCCGTCGCGCTGGAGTTGGGCGCAGCGTTCGCGGATGCCGGCCAGCAGGTCGAGGTGTCCGACGACGGTGGCTTGGTCTTCGGAGTCGAGTTTTCCTGAGAGCAGTGCGCGGAAGATGCCGACCGAGCCGATCTTCAGCGAGGCATCAGGCAACCCTGCGGTGCGCAGGAAGCGGCTCGCCGCGGCGATGATTTCGGCGTCGGCGTGCGGGCCGGCCTCACCCAACAACTCTAGGCCGGCCTGTGTGAACTCGCGCAGGCGTCCCGATCCCGGCCTGACGTAGCGAAAACACGAACCGGAGTAATACAGCTTGTAAGGCTTAGGCAGGTCGTCCAACTGCCCGGCGGCCAGCAGCCGGCAGACCGGGGCGGTCAACTCGGGCCGCAAGGCGAACTCTTCGTGGTCGCAGTGGAAGGTCAGCAGCGAGCTCTTGATTTCCGCGCCCGAACGGGCCAGGAAGAGCTCGACCCGCTCATAGACGGGCGTCTCCACCGGCTGGAACCCGTAGGATTCAGCCGTCTGCGTGAAGCGGTTCAGGACCTGGCGGCGAGCCGTGGCCTCTTCCGGTAAATAGTCGCGCGTCGCGCGCGGCGGCGGGATGTCTCGCATTGCTTTTGCCGACGAAAATAGGCTCGCCCTGACGAGCGGGCCGAACAGTCGCCCGGCCGGACGGCCGAAAGCCGTCTGGAAGGAGCGCCAGAGGTGAACCTCCCTTATATCAGTACGCCTGCATCCTCATCAACCGGCGTTGCATCGGATATAATAATGGTCTTCTGCCACGGTTCGTCCTAACTACTGGCGCGTCCCTCGGAACGCGCTTTTTTGCAGGACGGTAATCACTCGAAAGGACACTCATGGCGACGATTCAAGCGGCCCCAGACGGCTCGTCAACGCTTCCCGCTCGGGAGCCGGTGATTAACGATTTCTCTATTCAAGTAGCGACCGTGAACGGTTCGGGAAGCCAATCGGCCAATCTGATCCTGTTGCGCTCGCTGTTTCAGATGGGTATCCCTGTTTCGGGGAAAAACTTGTTCCCGTCGAATATCGCCGGACTGCCGACTTGGTACACCATCCGCACGAACAAGCGCGGGTTCATCGGCCGCAAGAAGGAAATCGACATCCTGGTGGCGATGAATGAGGAGACGGCCAAGGACGATGTGCTGGCCCTCGAGCCGGGTTCCGTCGTTGTGTATGACGAGCCCTTACAGCTCAACGAGCTGCGCTCGGACGTCATCTGCTACGCCGCTCCCTTTGACGAACTCGTGAAGCCGGTTTGCCCCAACCCGAAGCTGCGTAAGCTGGTCCGCAACATCATTTACGACGGAGTCTTGGCCTATTTGCTCGATATCGAGATGGCCGAGATCAAAGTGGCTCTTTTCCGGCAGTTCGAGACCAAAATCAAGGCTGCTGAAATGAACTGGAGCGCCGTCGAAGCCGGCTACAACTGGGCCGCGGAAAACCTCCAAAAGCAGGACCCGTTCCGCGTGGAGCGGATGAACGAGAACGTCGGCAAGATCATCATCGAAGGCAATGCCGCCTCGGCTCTTGGTGCTGTGTTCAACGGCGCCACGGTCGTCACTTGGTACCCGATCACGCCCTCGTCGTCATTGCCTGAGCATCTGACCGAGTACGCGCGGCGCTTCCGCATCGACAAAGAGACGGGCAAGGCGACTTTCGCCATCGTCCAGGCCGAGGACGAGTTGGCCTCGATCGGCATGGCCCTTGGAGCCGGTTGGGCCGGCGCCCGTTCGATGACCGCGACCTCTGGTCCTGGCATTTCGCTGATGGCGGAGTTCACCGGCCTGGGCTACTTCGCCGAGATTCCGGTCGTCATCTTCGACGTCCAGCGGATGGGGCCTTCCACCGGACTGCCGACACGCACCTGCCAGGGCGACCTGCTCACCTGCGCCACGCTTTCGCACGGCGACACGAAACACCCGCTGCTGATTCCCTCCACTCCCGAGGAGTGCTTCGAGATGACCGGCGAGGCGTTTAATCTAGCCGAAGAGTTGCAAACGCCTGTTTTCGTCATGCTCGACCTCGATTTGGGCATGAACTATTGGACGGCGGGAAAATTCAACTATCCGACCGCGCCGATGAATCGCGGCAAAGTGCTGAGCAAGGAAGACTTGGATAAGCTGGGCGGCTTCGGGCGCTACGAAGACGTCGACGGCGACGGTATTCCTTACCGCACGCTGCCCGGCACGCGGCACCCCAAGGCGGCTTACTTCACGCGCGGCACCGGTCACACGACCAAGGCTACTTATTCGGAGAAAGAAGTTGACTGGACCGCGAACATGGAGCGACTCGAACGCAAGTTCGACACGGCGCGCACGATGGTCCCCTCGCCGGAGGTGAAGCTGACCGAAGGCGCCGAGATCGGCATTATCTCTTGCGGCACTTCGCTGTACGCCGTCGAAGAAAGTCAGGATCAGCTCGACCGCGAGTACGGACTCAAGACGTCTCATCTGCGCATCCGCGCCTTCCCGTTCCCGACGGCGGTACGCGAGTTCATCGATTCGCACAAGCGCACCTACGTCATCGACCAAAACCGCGACCGCCAATTGATGCAGTTGATTCGCATGGAAAGCCCGGGCATTTCGCCCGAGAAGATGCTCAGCGTTCGGTACTTCGGCGGCATGCCGCTGGATGCACGCACCGTCACGGATTCCATCGTTGAGCAGGAGGGAATATGACCACCATTGCCGCACCGAAGACGAATCGCCTCGGTCTGCCTGTTCTCGACTATCGAGGCGGATCGACGACGCTTTGCGCCGGCTGCGGTCACAACTCCATCTCGCAGCGTATCGTCGAGTGCTTCTGGGAGATGGGCGTCGATCAAACGCAGGTCATCAAGATGAGCGGCATCGGCTGCTCGTCTAAATCGCCCGCTTATTTCTTGGGCGGATCGCACGGGTTTAACTCTGTTCACGGCCGCATGCCTTCGGTGACGACGGGCGCGCTGTTGGCGAACCGCACGCTGACAGCATTGGGCGTGACCGGCGACGGAGATACGGCATCCATCGGCATCGGCCAGTACGTCCACGTACTGCGCCGTAACTTGCCGATGATCTACATCATCGAAGACAACGGCTGCTACGGCCTGACCAAGGGACAGTTCTCGGCAACGGCCGACCTGGGTTCGCGGCTGAAGACCGGCGTGGTCAACGAACTGCCTCCGATCGATACTTGCTCGCTGGCGGTCCAGCTGGGCGCTACATTTGTGGCGCGCTCGTTCTCGGGCGACAAGAAGCAGTTGCAGGCGATTCTGCTGGGCGCGATGGCTCACCGCGGCACGGCGGTCATCGACGTGATCTCGCCCTGCGTCACGTTCAACGACCACCAGGGTTCAACCAAGAGCTACGAGTACGTTCGCGAGAAGCAAGAGAACTTGCAAGACGTCGGATTTGTTCCGTTCTTCGACGAGATTCATCTCGAAGAAACGCAAACGCCGGGCGAAGTGCGCGAAGTGACCATGCACGACGGCTCGAAACTGTTGCTCAAGCGCGTTGACCAAGACTACGATCCCACCGATCGCGTTAAGGCGATTGAGATGATCGAGCGTTCCGGCGAAGAGGGACACCTTCTTACGGGCGTGTTCTACGTCGCCACCGATCGGCCGACATTTATCGACATGCTCAACCTCGACGATCAGCCGTTGGGGACGCTGCCTCCGGAGCGAGTTCGCCCGCCGAAATCGGCCCTCGACGAAGTGATGGAAGAGCTGACTTAGGCGCGGTCGCCACTTCGTTGACTGTCACCCCACACGGACGCTCGTAGCCGCACATCGCCGCTATCCCAAGTAGCCCTGGGAAAACGCGCCACCGGCATTTTTTCCAGCGTAAGCGTCCTCAGCCCCGGAGGGGCGGCATAACTTTAGCCCGGCGTGCGAGCCAGGGGTTCATTCATGGCAGGATTCTACACCGGACGCCATTCTTGAGGCGGTCGTCAATGGCCCGGATCAAAAGTGGGCATTGGACCCCACTTCTCCTCCCCAGCGACCCAATCCGCCTGCGACCCGAGCCCAGGCGCGTAAGCGGCGGGTTTTTACGACGCGAGAGCACGCCGCCTCGGCTTGCCTTCTGCGCGCAACTTTCTTCAAAGGCATCAACCGTTAAACTGTTACCCACGCGTTCGGGTAATTCTGTTACCTATGTGCCCGGGACGTACCTAACG
>CAMPKL010000285.1 GCA_946887065.1 uncultured Bryobacterales bacterium | reverse complement strand
GTACAAGCGACAGCGCACGCCTGGCATGCTTCAATTGCAGCCGTATAGGATGCAGTCACCCTCACCGACTTTCCTCCGGCGTTTTGAGGCGCCGCAGCACCGGCGGCTTACCCAGCCACTCGAATATACGGTCGAGCTGCTGGGCCTGTTGTTCTGCTTCTTCGATGAAGTAGGCGTCGAACGACCGCTCATCCGGTCTCGACACGGCGGGCGTGGGGGACGGCATCTTCCAGCCGTAGAGCGTTTTCAGCTCCTGCACATAGAGTTGATGAAGCTTCCCTATCCTCATGTCCAATAGAGTCATACCCGCGCGAGGGCGTTACAGGGGAAGAACCCTAGTTCTGCCGGTCTAAAATCCCGGGGAAATTCCGCTAGTCTCCTACGCCGTCGCTGGACCCGCGCACAAAGCAGGGCCGTGCGTGGCCATTTTAATTCCAGAAATGCCGCAACTTTTTCGCTACTCGCGCATAGTACAGGTATGCACGAAACGGACAAGGAGCTGGTGGCTGGACTCAATCCGCTTTTGCATGCCGCAGGAGTCGCTCAGGGTTACGTTGAGTCGAAACTCGCCGCGGCAGGTCTCTCGTTGCCCAAGCTCATGACTCTCGCGGCGCTCAAAGACGCCGGCGGATCGCTGCCGCTGGGGCAACTCGCAGCCAAATTGTCGTGCGTGAAGTCGAATATCACTCAGCTTGTCGACCGGCTTGAGGCCGACGGCTTCGTCTCGCGGGAAGCCGATCCCAACGACCGCCGATCCAGGCTGGCCGTTCTCTCCAAAGCCGGCCGCCGGGCTTGCGCGGAGGGCACCCGCATCCGCCGTCAGGCCGAGCAGGACCTTTTTAGGGAATTCAGTCCCGAGGAGCAGGCCGTTCTTTCGGCCTTGATGGCCAAACTCGTTCGCCGAGCGGAGTAACGGCCTCTTTTGGCCCACACAGTTCATATATGTATCGTTAACCAATTAAGCAAGGAGAAAAAGCAAATGTCTACTCACTCATCCCTGGCGCAAGTCAACGTTCCCTCGAACAAACCATGGGCTCTAACCGCCGGACTCTGGGTGCTTCAAATCGGCGCCGCGGCGATGTTCTTGATGGCCGGCGGTTCGAAGCTCGCCGGAGCGCCTGAAATGGTTGGCCTCTTTGACGTTATTGGCGTCGGCCAATGGTTCCGCTATCTCACGGGAGTCATTGAAGTCGGCTCGGCCGTCATGCTGTTGATCCCCTCGCTCGCCTTCTACGGCGCGGCGCTCCTGGTCCCGACCATGATCGGGGCGGTCTTAACCCACTTGTTCATCGTCGGCGGCAGCCCCGCCATGGCGCTGGTCCTACTTCTCGCCGTCGGGACAATCGCTTGGGCGCGCCGTCCCCGCTGACGACTCTGCCTCTTGCATGGGCCCGCTCCCAGGGAGCGGGCCGGTCCAGCCGGTGCAGGATGAGACCGGCAACGCCGGATACTTAGGAAAGTCCGGATTCGTCCGCGCCAACTCGCAACGATAGAACACCGATCCCCGGTCGTTCTCGGTGCGGCGCGCATGCCGGCAGGTGAGGCAGAGCCCGGCGTTCACAGCCTGAGGCGGTGCGAGCGCAGCTTGATGACGATCTCGCGTTCTTCCTCGCCGCGCACGACCGTCAACCGCAATTCGTCGCCGCCGCGCTTGAGGCCGTACGCCTGCTGCAAGAAGCGCCGCGAACTGACTCTGCGCCCGTCGACCGCGACGATAAAATCGCCGCCCCAAGGGATGCGGTAGTTGCCCAGGATGACTTCGCGCTCCGCGCCTTTCAATCCAGCCTCCGCCGCGGCCGAACCGGCTTCGATTTCGGTCACGAGATACCCTGCCGGAGGAAGTTTCAGCGCCTGCGCCAGCGCGCCGGAAACGAAGAAAGAATCGAAACCGGGGTTCTCGGGCTTTTGCTTCTCGCCTCCGCTGAGCACGTACTCCAGCAGCGGCTTGGCCCGGCTGATGGGCATGGCGAAACCAATGCCGATATTTCCTGACGGACCGTAAATAGCGGTGTTGACGCCAATCACATTGCCTTCGCTATCGAGCAGCGGTCCGCCTGAGTTGCCGGGGTTGATTGCCGCATCGGTCTGGATCATGTCTTCGAGGACACTCTCGCCGTCGGCCCGAATCGAGCGTCCGATCGAGCTAATGACCCCCGTCGTCAACGTCCCCTCAAAGCCAAAGGGATTGCCGATGGCGAGTACCTTTTGGCCCACCTTCAAATCGTCCGATGTGCCCAGCGGGAGAAAGGGCAACTCGTGATCCGCATCGATCTGAATCAACGCAAGATCATTCAACTCGTCCACCGCCAGCACCTTCGCTTCATAGCGAATGTTCTCGCCGTCAGCCAGCAGCGTCACTTCGACCTTGGCGTTGCCGCTGATCACATGCGAATTGGTGAGGATGCGGCCTTCGCCGTCGACCAAGAAGCCCGAGCCCGATTCGCTCGTCGGGTATACCTCGAAGAACCAGTTCCGCTGCAAAACGGTGCTCGTGATGTTCACCGTGGCGGGCGATGCCCGTTCGTAGATGTCGATATTCGAGAGTTCTTCCTGCGTCAGCTTCGGCGCGGCCGCTTCGGTCCAAAACGGGTCTGCGCTGATGTTTTCGCGGAACCAGTCGGTGGAAGTCGTGCCGAGGACGAATGCTCCCACGAAGATTGCCGCCAGCAAGACCGGTCGTATGAGAGAACTCTTCATGCCGCCTCTTCCTTTAGTTTTACGTATACCGCACGGGCAAGTTCCTTCGTGCGCGGCATCGCGCCGCTGGTGTCGATGACGTAATCGGCAAACTTGCGCTTCTCCTCGAGCGGCATCTGCCTCTCGATACGCTCCAGAGCTTGCTCCCGGCTCGCCTTATTGCGTTCCATGAAGCGCTCAATCTGTGTTTCCAGCGGGCAGTCGGCGAGGACGATGCGGTCATAGCGTTTGTAGCTGCCGATCTCGATCATGATCGCCGCCTCGATCACCGCCACGCCCGTCGGGTCCTGTTGGGCGACTTGCTCGAAAAAGGCTTCTTCTCTCCTGAAGACGTGCGGATGGACGATAGCGTTCAATTTCGCGAGCCTTTCGTTATCGGCGAAGACGATCGCGCCCAACGCCGAGCGGTCAATAAAGCCGTCGCGATCGAGAATCTCTAGGCCGAACTCGCGGATAACTTCGGCGTAAGCTTCGCCGGTGGGGCGCAGTGTTTCGTGCCCGAATTGATCGGCATAGGCGACATGCGCGCCAAAGCCTGCGAAGCACGAGGCGATGTACGTTTTGCCGCTGGCGAGTCCGCCGGTGAGTCCGACTTTGAGCATCAGCCGCGCCGCAGTTTAGCAGCCCGCACGGTGTTCTTCATCAGCATCGCGATGGTCAAGGGCCCGACGCCGCCCGGCACTGGCGTGTAGGCCGACGATAATTCCTCCATGTCGCCCGGATGGACGTCGCCGACGAGGGCCGTACCCTTCTCGCGGAAGCGGGCGATCTTATCGGGATGCGCGGAAAAAGCCCGCTCGACATCTGCGGCATTGGTGAGCCGGTTCATGCCGACGTCGAGTACGACCGCGCCCGGCTTGATGTAGTCGCGGGCGACCATTGCGCCGCGGCCAATGGCGGCGACAAGGATGTCCGCTTGGCGGCACATGGCCGGCAGATCCGCGGTGCGCGAGTGACAAATCGTGACCGTCGCGTTCTCCATCAACAGCAGTAAGGCGGCCGGTTTCCCGACGATGTTGCTGCGCCCGACGACCACGGCGTGCTTGCCCGCTATGGGAATGCCGCTGCGCTTGAGAATCTCGATCAACCCGGCCGGCGTGCACGGCACAAGCCGCGGCGCGCCGGTCGCCAGCGCGCCCATGTTGACGGGGTGGAAGCCGTCGACGTCCTTCGCCGGATCTACGGCCAGCAATACTTGTTGGGCGTCCACCTGCGGCGGCAAGGGCAGTTGCACGAGGATGCCGTCGACGCTGTCATCGGCATTCAAGCCGCGCACGACGGCCAGCATCTGCTCGGTGGTGATGTCGGCTGCTGGGCGCAGAGTCTTGCTGCGAATGCCGACGGTCTCGCAGGCCTTCATTTTGTTGCGGACATAGATCTGGGAAGCAGGGTCTTCACCGGCCAACACCGCGGTGAGACCAGGCGGATTGACGAACTTCGCGATCTCTTGCTTGACCTCGGCGAGGATCTCGTCGCGAATTTCGTTGCCGTTGAGGATGCGTCCTGACACGGGAATCCCGATCATAGCAATCGCGCCGCGGTGGGGCGGTACACTCCAAACGTGGCGGCGGAAATCACGGTGAGGAAGGCGGCGCCGGAGGATTTGGAAGAACTATTGCATATCCAGCGGCAGTCGATGCCGCAGGCCGCCGAGTGGTCCGCGGGCGCTTTATTGGAGGGCCTGGCGGCATGTTTGGCCGCGCAGACGCACGATCGCGTGGTCGGCTTCCTGTTCTATCGCGAGCTCGGGTCGGCCGAGTGGGAAATCTTGAATCTCGCGGTCCATCCCGCAATGCGCAGGCAGGGCATTGCCAGTCGTTTGATCGAGGAGTTTTTGGCCGCGGTCGACGGCGACGTGTATCTTGAGGTACGCGAATCGAACCTGCCGGCGAGGACGCTTTATTCCCGCTGGGGATTTGGCGAGGAAGGGACGCGGAGAGCCTACTACCACCGTCCGGTGGAGGATGCGGTCGTCATGAAGAGGACCCGCAAAAATATTCTTCATGCAAACGAAGCCTAATTGAAATTCGTCTGTATCTGTAGTACGGTAAGTCACGCCGGTGATTCGCAAGGACACAGCAACACAGTTGATAGGCCCGCCCGGCTGGGCTTTTGTCCGACAAACCGCACCACTCGGGTGTGGTTCTAACCCCAACATCTTCCAGGAGGCGCTTTGCGATGGAGAATTACTCTGAAGAGGCACAGGAACGCCTGATGGCGACGAGCGAGGAGTTTCGGCGGTTGGCCGCTGAACATACGAGCTACGAACGGCGTATTGAAGAACTCAGCAGTCGTCGATATCTCTCGGAGGAAGAGCAGTTAGAGGAAGCTAGGTTGAAGAAAATGAAACTCTACCTGAAAGATCAGATGGAGCACATCGTGCATGACGGGGTCGTGCACTAACAGAAGTCAAACGTCCCGCTCTTGACGGGCATCGTTTTTTGGAAGAGGCGAGAGCAGGTGGGGCTCTCGCCTCTTCTGCGTTTAGCGGCCGCTGGTGTGTCCCCGAAGGGCAGGATAAGCCCGAGCTCGCCTGAGAATGATAGGCGCCCGCTTGCCGGCGGTTCAAACGGGTATGGCGGGAACGGACATCGGGGTTTTGGCGCTTCTTACCGCTTGTTTCTCATCGCATCGGCGGATAGTCTTGGCCCAGGAGAGCCGAGATGAACCGCCCTGAGCCACACGAGAAGCCCCTGCAGAGCTGGAAAGAGATCGCTGCTTACCTCGAGCGCGATGTCCGTACATTGCATCGCTGGGAAAAGGAAGCCGGTCTACCCGTCCGGAGGCATACCGACAAGAGGCACGCCAGCGTCT
>CAMPKL010000284.1 GCA_946887065.1 uncultured Bryobacterales bacterium | reverse complement strand
TTGAATTCACGGTCGACGACGCGTGAAAGCAGAATGATGCGCGATACCTTGAGCCCGCCTGCCGTTGAGCCTGTGCAGCCGCCCACGAACATCATCGCCAGCAGGATCAGTTGCGGCAACGGATGCCAAATTTCGAAATCGTCGCTGACTAAGCCCGTTGTGGTCATGATCGAACTGACTTGAAACAGCGCCGTTCGGACCCCATTCTCTACGTCATAGCCATGGTGGCCAATCAGCACGCCCGCGATCACCGCGGTGGCAGCGAAGACAAGCGCAACGTAACCGAGCACTTCAGGGTCACGCAGCAGACTCGACGGGCGCCGCTCCACCCAGAACCGATAGTGCTGAATGAAGCTCATGCCCGCCAGCAGCATAAACACGACAAGGATGTACTCGATCAGCGGGCTTTCAAAAGCCGCCGCACTCGCCGTCCTCGTCGAAAAGCCTCCGGTGCCCAACGTCGAGAACGTATGGCACATGGCCTCAAAGTTGTTCATGCCCGCCATGCGCAATAGCACGTAGAGCACGGCGGTCATCGTGAAATAGATCTTCCACAACGCGAGCGCCGTCTCGGTAATGCGCGGCTTCAACTTCTCCGACGTGGCGCCCGAAAATTCCGCTCGGTACAAGTGCATGCCGCCATGGCCGACAAGCGGCAGTACGGCGACCCCCAACAGAACGATCCCCAACCCGCCGAGCCAGTGGGTGAAGCAGCGCCAAAACTGGATCACCGGAGGGAGAACCTCTACGTCAGCCAGGATCGTGGCGCCGGTCGTCGTAAAACCTGAGGCCGACTCGAAGAAGGCGTCGGTGAAGCTGGCGAAGTGCGGAGAAAACGCAAACGGCAGGCTGCCGAATAGACAGATGGCCAACCAGGTGGAAACCGCCAGCAGCAGCCCTTCGCGCTGACTCAACTCGCGCGCCGGGCGCGGCAGCAACAGTAAGGCGCCGCCTACGGTCATCGTCGTCGCCGCGGCGTAGAGCATCGGCAGGGCGTCGCCTTCTCCTGCCAGGACGCCGTAGACCAGGGGAATGCCCATCGCTGCGGCGAAAATCAGCAGGAATTGTCCAAGGACGTGGCCGATCGCGCCGAAGTGGATCACGCCAACCGTTGCCTTCTCTTCTTGTTATCGAGAAACGCGGATTCCAGCTCCGGCACGACGCTTTCCAAGGCGAAGAAGATGACCCGATCACCAGGTTGGATGGCTGCATCGCCCCGAGGCACAACAACTTCTCCGCTCGTTCGCGCGATCGCGCCCACAATCGCGCCACGCGGCAGAGCGATATCCCTCAGGCGCTTGCCGACATAGCGGGAACCTTCGGAGGCGATCAACTCGATGGCTTCGGCCTCTTCCTCGCGGAAAGTCGTGACGGAAAGCACGCCGCCCTTACGCACGAACTGAAGCACGGCGTCGACCGTCGACAACCGCAAACTAACCGACGTATTGACGCCCAGGCGTTGCACCATCGACAAATAGCTCAACCGGTTGATCAGCGCCACGACCTTACCGACGCCCAAACGCCGGGCCAGCAGGGAAGCGATAATGTTGTCTTCGTCATGCTGCGTTAGCGCCAAGAAGGCGTCGACGCCTTCGATGTTTTCCTCTTCCAGCGTGGCCTGGTCCGTACCGTCGCCCTTCACGACGATCGTTTTTTTCACTATCCCGGCAATCAATTCGCAACGGTCGCCGTCCTTCTCGATTAGCTTGACCTGGACGCCTTGGCGCTCCAGCTCTTGCGCCAGGGAGATGCCGATTTGTTTGCCGCCGACGATGAACACCCGCTGCAGCTTGCCGCGCCGTCCAACGCCCATGAACTCCAACACTGCGTCCAGATTCTTCTTCGTGGCGCAGACGTAAACGTGATCCCCGGGCAACACGACCTGCGCCCCGTGGGGAATGATCACCTGTTGCCCGCGAAAAATCAGAGCGATCAATGAGTTCGCCGGCGGGCCGGCCGCATCCAGTTCTTCCAGCGTCTTGCCGACGAACCAGTGGTTGCGCTCCACGTTCATGCCGAAGAGCTTCACTTCGCCGTCGGCGAAATCGATAATGTCCGAAACGCCCGGAACGTTCATGACGCGCAGGATGCGCTCCATCACGTCCGATTCGGGGTGAATGATCAGGTCGATGCCCAGTTCGTTTTCGTCGGCGACCCGCCGCCAATCTTCAAACTCGTGACTCCTCACGCGCGCGACTTTGACTTTGACGTTCGCGTAGGTCTTGGCGATGACGCAGGCCAATACGTTGATCTCGTCGGAGTTGGTGACGGCGATCAACATCTGGACCGTATTGAGCCCCGCTTTCAGCAGAGTCCGAATGCTTGCCGCGCTGCCGCGAACGACTTTTGCGTCAAGGGTTTCGTCCAAATGGGCGCAGCGCGCGGCGTCTTTTTCAACGATGGTGATTTCGTTGCCTTCTCGGATGAGTCGGCTCGCGATCAGCGCAGCGCTCTGACCGCCCCCTGCAATGAGGATGCGCATCGATTCTGTCGGTGAATCAACTTGAGCCTATCACAGCGCAATCGCCTGTAGAGGGGGCGCGAACGGGATCGGCCGAACGGGGATATAATGCCGCGGAATGCTGCCGGCCAACCAAATCCGATCCCGTAGAGAGTTCCTTGGTTCGGCGGCCATAACAACGGCGATCGGCGCCGCCGCTTGTGCTGCTCGCGAGGCCAAGCCGCCCAACATACTGTTCTGCATTTCAGACGACCAGTCCTACCCGCACGCCTCCGCCTACGGCTCGAAGTTCGTCAGCACGCCCCATTTTGACCGCGTCGCGGCCGAGGGAGTGTTATTCAACAACGCCTTCTCGCCCTCGCCCGGCTGCTCCCCCGCTCGCGCCGCCACGCTGACAGGACTCCACGACTGGCAAATCGAGCAGGCCGGCACGCACGCGAGCACCTTCCCCGCCAAATACGTCGTCTATCCCGACTTGCTCGAACAAGCGGGCTATTGGGTCGGCTACACCGGTAAGGGTTGGGGTCCAGGCAGATGGGAGGACGACCGGCCCCGTAATCCCGCCGGACCGGAGTTCAACGAGCTTGAAAGCGAGCCGGCGCAGCAAGGCATTCGCAGTACTGATTACGCGGCAAACTTCGCCGCCTTCCTTGAGCAACGGCCAGGCAACAGCCCCTTCTGCTTTTGGTTCGGGGGCAGTGAGCCGCATCGAGAATTCGAAGCCGGCGCCGGGCAGGCGTACGGCAAAACCCTAGCGGACGCCGAGGTTCCGCCATTCCTCCCAGACCGCGAAGAGATTCGCTCAGACCTTCTCGACTACGCGTTCGAGATCGAACACTTCGACGATCATCTAGGCCGCATGCTGCGGACGCTGGAGCAAGCCGGGGAACTCGACAATACGCTGATCATCGTCACGTCCGATAACGGAATGGCTTTCCCTCGGGCGAAGGCCAACTGCTACGAGTTCGGCATCCACATGCCGCTGGCGATTCGCTGGGGCAGCCGTGTAAGACCCGGCCGCAAAGTCGATGATCTGGTCGGCTCGGTGGATTTAACGGCGACGATCTTCGATGTTGCGGGCGTGCGGCACCCGGGTCCCTACGCCCTTTCGGGCCGAAGCATCTTGACCTTGCTCGAGTCCGGCGAGAGCGGCGTGCTCGATCCATCGAGAGATGCCGTGTACTCCTCTCGCGAGCGCCACAGCTCGTCCCGTTTTAACAACTGGACCTATCCTCAGCGCTCGATTCGCACGCGCGACTACCTGTACATACGCAACTTCAAACCCGACCGCTGGCCCGCAGGCGATCCGCAGAAATTCGAAGAGGACGGCACG
This sequence comes from uncultured Bryobacterales bacterium, assembly GCA_946887065.1. The sequence goes on along the minus strand of CAMPKL010000284.1, from coordinate 1,729 downwards.
CTCGGGCCGATGCACGGCGGCTACCACGACATCGACGCCTGCCCCACGCTCGACTACCTCATCGAACATCGCGACGATCCCGAGATTCGCCCGTATTTGCTGATGGCCGTGGACAAGCGGCCCGCGGAGGAGCTTTTCGATATCCGCCAGGACCCTGCCTGCTTGACTAACCTAGCCGGCGATCCCCAGCACGAGCAGATTCGCAAGCAGTTGGCCGAACGGCTTGAATCCTATTTGCGCGAAACGGGCGACCCGCGCGTGACGGGCGACGGCGACATTTGGGAAACCTATGAGCGTTATTCGCCGATCCGCACTTTTCCCGAACCGCCCGAGTCGCTCTAGGCGGACAGCGCTTCTTCGACCGTCAGCGCCGTGCGAAGCAACATCGCATCGCAGCCCGCTGGAGCGGTGAGTTGCAAGCCCACGGGCATCTTGCCCACTTTGCCGCAGGGGATGGAAATCGCGGCAGCCCCAACCGCCGTCCAAGGGGCATTGCAGGCCGGGTCGCCGGTCGATTCCAACCCTTTCGGCGCCGGGCCCAGCGCCGCCGGCGTGATCACCACGGTGTCCTCTCTGGCCCATGTTGCAAACTCATGTTCGGCGGCCTGAATGGCGTCGAGCCCCGCCCTGTAGGCCTCATCCGAAACCGCGCGGCCCATCTCGACCAAACCGGCTAGCTTCCGGCCCAGCCGCTCCCCGTATTCGTCATAGCGCTCGCCGTGCGTTTGAGCCGCCTCATAGGCCATGACGGCTGCAATCGCCGGCGGCAAAGCTTTGAAACTCGGCGGGCCGCCGGCCTGCAGCACTTTCAGCCCCGCATCCTCCAATTTCTTCACGGCGCCGCGCAACTGCTTGGCCATGCCTGGCTCGACGCGTTTGTGCGGCGGCCAGCCGATCACCACAAACCGCAGCGCCTCATATGGGTTGCCGCCTGGACGCAGCGCCTCCCAAACAAAACGCATATCGTCGACGGTCCGCGTGAACAGTCCTGCCGTATCCAGCGTCGGCGAACAGGGCAACATGCCCTCCACCGGAAGCGCGCCGCGGCTCGGCTTGAAGCCCACCACGCCGCAAAACGACGCCGGCCTCAACACTGAACCCTGCGTCTGGCTGCCCAGCGCCAGCGGAACCATTCCCGCAGCCACCGCCGCAGCCGACCCGCTCGAAGATCCGCCCGGCGTGTGTTCGAGATTATGCGGATTGCGCGTCGGCGCGGGGTCGTAAAAGGCAAACGCCGTCGTCTGGGTCTTGCCCAACACGTACGCCCCAAGCCGTTTCAGCTCAGCTACCAAGGCGGCATCGGTTTGCGATTGCCGTCCCTTGTAGACTTCCGAGCCCCACTCAGTCGGCAATTCCGCCGTGTCGTAGATGTCCTTGACGCCGAGAGCAGTGCCGCTCAGCGGCTTGCCTAAGAGGCTGTTTTCCGCCCGCGCCAAGGCGCCGCCGGCGTCAAACGGAACCCAAGCCTGAATGCGGGGGTCTTCAGCCTCGATCCGAGCAAGACAACTCTCGGCGACCGCTCGGGCCGTTGCGCGCCCCTGGGCCAGATCTCTCGCCAAACTCCGCAGCGGTTCGCCCATCAAAGATCCAGCAGCTCGCCCATCGTGAACACGCTCGCAAACGGACAGCCGGTCGCTCCGATCGCCTGGGCGCCGCCCATCTCGCGATCCACCAAGCAAACCGCTCCGACAACCTTAAGACCGAACTCCCGCGCCCTTTCGATGGCCTG
>CAMPKL010000283.1 GCA_946887065.1 uncultured Bryobacterales bacterium | reverse complement strand
GGCAAGAAGGCCCGCCGGGCGTCGGATCACAACGCGCAATGAGCGAGCGCGTCCGAGCCGCGACTGTCAAGGAGCGGTTTTCTACGCTAATCCCTCAACCCAAGGTCCATCCCCGGGGCCAAGCCTCACTCCGTCCCGCCAAGCGCGACAGAGACGCGATGAGGGAGCGGCTTCTTCGGGATAGCGGTGGCGTATGGATTTGCAGCGGGCGGATGGGGGGACAGTCCGCGAGGGACAGTCCCCGGCGGGCATACAAAGCTAGCGGACATTTGTGGACATTCGCGGACAAACACGGACATCCGCGGCCTTCGAACGGACATTGGCGGGCCCCCGCGGACCCTTTACGGACGCCCAGCTACTCGTAACTGAGTTTCGGATACCAATCCCGGCCGCGGCCCTCGGGGGTGCAGTCGAGAATCGTCCAAAGCGGCATGAGGTCGGGCGCGCCGCGCGGGTCTTGGCCTGGGTCCGCCGTCTCCATGGTCATCTCAGCGCCCCAAAAATGGCGAATCACGCCGTCGCGATGGGTGAATACATGGAAGGCGGCGACATCTTCGCCCTTGTCCGTGAGCGCCTTGTAGTCGTAGCTGTATTGGTCGTTGAGATCGCTGTAGAACTTCAGATGACGCCAGCCGCGCTCCTTTGCGAAGTCCGTGAGCCGGCTAAGCGGCGACCGCCCGACTATCGCCAGCGCGATGCGCTGCTCGACGTCCGGCGCCACGCCGTCCCACGAACCCAACAGCGACGTACACATCGGACACGGCCTCTCCCGCTCTGGGCCGTACATGAAGCTGTAGATCGCCAGCGTTTGCTTGCCGTCAAAAAGCTCCGAGAAATTTCGAACGCCCAGTGTGTCCTTGAAGCGGTAATTGCCGGTCGTCACCTCGCCGCCGGGCGGGAGCTTGCGGCGTTGTTCGGCGACGCGTTCAATATGGCGTCGCAATTCAATCTCTTCCGCAAGCAGCGCGGTGCGCGCCTGGCGATATTCTTCGCTCTCGTTGGGGAAGCGAACACCGGCCCGCTCCGCCAGTTCCGTTGCCGGTCGCAGCCCTTCTTGTACAGCCATCTCGCGTTCCTCCCGCATTCAACAGGGAGACGAGGCGGACGCACTCGGCTGTTTCAAATTTTCTGCCGGTCAGGACGGGACTTCGCCGGCAATGCCCATGGCCGACTCCAACTCGCGAAGCGAAAAGCCGCTCGCCGGCTTCTTCCAATGCGATTGGTAGTCGGGTCCGCTGGAGTCAGGCGGATAAGCGGGCGCGCACATCTCAACCGTGACCGGGATCGGCAGGTCCACGCCGACGATGACCGCCTGGCCGGGCGACAGCGTCGGAAGGAACGAAGTCGCGCCGCGATCAATGTCTCCGCAGGCTCGCTCGACGATTTCGCGGTCGCGATCGTTGGTTATGCGATGCACGAGCAGCGTGCCGATTTGGCTCAGCACGCCTTCAGGGATATCCTGCGGCCGTTGCGTCGCAAGGCATATGTTGAGGCCGAATTTGCGACCTTCTTTGGCGATCAGATCGAAAGCGTCGAGGTGGACCTTGGCGGTTTCGTCGCCGATGAACTGATTCAAGAACTGATGCGCTTCTTCGAGAATGACGATCACCGGGCACTCGCGGAACGCGCCTCTTCTTCCCAGGTCCAACAGATAGCGGCCGATCGCATTCGTCACCACCTCCCGCGCATCATGCGCGAAGGGCACGGGCCGCAACGAAATGCGCAAAAGGCGGTCGGTGTCATTCTCGAGGAAAGCCTCGATCTCAGCCGGCAGATTCTTCTTGCCGACGGTGTCGAACAAGCAGGACAAGTCGCCGCTGGTGACGATCTCTTCGATGCGGGTGATGAGCGAGACGCAATCGCCGTGTTCGGCTTCGTTTCTGCCGCCCCAGCAACCCTCCGAGCCCACCAGCGTGCCGCTCGGCCAGACGCACTCTTCTTCCACTTGCCTGGCGAGCAGCCGGACGTCGAAGGTCGCCTTATTGCTTTCAAGCTCCCTGGCGTATTGGAACTCGGCTCTCTCATACACCGCGCGGTTCCGGCCAGCCTTGCGGATAAGTCCGTTCAGCAGCAAAGACCCGAGATCCGGGCCGGCCAGGCGCGCCAGCTTCAAACTCTTGATGGCCGCCCGCAGACGAGGGGCCTGCGACGAACCGGACGGACGAAACAGCGCCAACATGTCGCCTTGCGTCAGCTCGCCGTAAGGGAAACAGACCTCGTCGGAGTTCGGCTCGCGGTCGTCCGCACCGAGCCGGACGTGCTTCGCGTAGCGGTCGTGAAACGTATGAAATTCGCCCGTGGCGTCGAGCAAAACGATTTTGGAGTGATGCCGTATCGATTCTTCGATCACGCGAGCGACCGTCCAACTCTTGCCGCCGCCGGTAGAGCCCAAAATGGCGCAGTGGCGGCCGAAGATTCGTTCGGGCGGAATGTGCAAGGCGGCGCCGCCCGCGGCCGGAATCGTCGCGAGATTCAGCGCCAGCTCCCGTTCATGGGACTGGCCGCTGAGAGCGGATTCGGCGATGAGCCGGATCATCTCCGGATGCGCGCTGTACACGCGGCAGCCAAGCCGGGGATAAGCGGAAAGGCCGGCGGAGACCAGGCCGGTCTCGAGGTTCATGGCGGCGAGCAACTGCACTTGCCCAACCGGATACGGCGAACTTTTGAGTTCGCCTGAATCCGCCTCCATGCTCAGCCGTTCGCGCTCCGGCAGGCTGACGTTCGAGATTCTGCCGAAGACCCCGACCGGGCTGGCATCGACGACGACGAAATCGCCGACCTCGCCCAGGGCCTCGCCGGCGACGCGTCGCACCGCGGGCTTGGCGGCAGACCGCGTAAGGGTCACCGAAACTTGGGTCGGACCCACCGAGCAGGTTGTGCCCAAGTAGCGTGAAGCGTCAAAGGGATCGACTGTGAAAGCGTTAGGCATTGCACTCGCTCCGCTGCGGGCCGTAAATGGGCCTGCATGAACACCACCGATAAACTTAGGGGGACGAACGGGCTCGACACGGCGATACGAGCCGACCTGAGCAGTTTAGCCGTTCACGCGATAGACGACAAGGGTGATCGGATGGGGTTGGACGAGGCGCCCTGCACGATCAGCGCCGATCGAAGTACTGCCTGATATCCGCCCCGCACGAACTCTGCTCTTCTTCCGAAGTCTGAGGAGGGTTCGGCCGCCGTAGCTCCCGGAGCAAGTCGGACCATCGTTCGAGGGCGGCGGCATCGAACGAGTCGAGGAAGTCCAGGTCGTCAGCAAGGCCGTCGTCGAACTCTTCGAGCATTTCGCGCAGTTCGCGATCAGCGGAAAGCAGGGCTTTCAGTTTTTCTCTCAACTCGGCGTCGTCTCCCACGCGGACGGCCCTCTCTTGTTGCTAGAGACAATGCTGGTCTGAAGTGTTTCGTGTGTGCCGGGCATCCGGGAAACGAAACCGTGACATTTCGGACGCTCAGCTCGGGCCAAAAGCCATCGCCGCCGCCGCGGCTAACTGGTGGTCCTTGCGCCAGGGCGGACCGAGTCTGTTGCCGATTTGGCGAAGGCGCGGGGAAATGTCGTCCAAGCCCAAAGCTTCGGCTGCTTGGACGAACACCGTTCTCGCCCCATACTCCTTGACGGACCAGCCCAGCGCTTGGGCGGCCTCGGCGAGGGCGTCGCGGTACATGATGCCGTCGGCCCTGGTCTGCGCGTGGTAATTAGCGATGCGCTCGGCGATGGTCGGCGGCAGCGGCGGACGCTTGCGGATCGTGATCGCTTGGACATTGAGGGGAAGCGCGGCCAGCGCTTTTGCCGCGCATAACGCTGCCGATGCCCGTACGCGTTCAATGAGGGCCACGGCCTCTTCCGCCGGCAAGCCCTGCGCGTCGTGATGGTGCGGCATGGCCGGCAGCCCCGGAGCGATGAGTTCAATGCGCCGCCGGTCGATGACTTCGCCGTCGGCCACGCACACGACAACGGCCCAACCGCAGTGGTCCGCAATGCCTGCAATTGCTTTTGCTTCAGCCTTCAATTTTTCCTGAGGCGATTCTAGCGAGAATTCCGGGGGGCGCAGGAGTCTCGGGCGCCTAGATCAGAATCGCTGGTCGTCCGCGGAGGGACCGTAGATTGCCGGCACCTTCTCTTCGGTCATGCGCAGATAGACAGTCAACTGGCCGCGGTGATGAGCGAGATGCTTGAAGTTCTCGAGGATCCACAGGTAGCGCGCCTTTTCCTGCATCAACTGGCCGCCGGCAAGCAGCTTCCAGGGAGTTTGCAGGAATTTATCGGTCGCCTTCGCAACCGCCTTGCGAGAGTCCGCGACGGCCTTGTCGTGCGCCTCAATCAGTTCCTTGGTCGAAGCGAAAGTGCGTGGACCGCCGCCGCCTTCGGGCGGTTGGATGTCTATCTCGTCCTGCTTCACGATCATCCCGACCCAGGACGGCATGGTGGCCACCAGGTGCGCGAGTACGCCCAAAGACATCGATTTGGGATGCGGCTTCCAATCGTTCTGGCCCGGGGGGACTAACTCCAGTGCGCGCCGGGTGAGTTCCGCTTCAAGGTCGAGCTGTTCGACAAAAAGAGTTGCAAGTTTCATGGGAGGTACCTCAGGAGTCCAGCCAAGGGGACCGACGGGGTCAAGTAGTTGTTTCAGTGCGGGCCGATTTCTTTGCCTTGCGTTTCGCAACAACGATGCAGGATGGCGAGGTAGGAGAGACGGCCGTCGTCCGGAGAGCTCAGACCGAGAGGGCAGGAAAGCCGGCGGGCAGGGACCCGCCGGCTCCGAATCTGTCGCAAAGCTCGTGATTCCGGGCGGCCCTTACCAGTTGAGCGCGCCTTTGACCTTCAGAGTGATCCCGGTGACGCTGTTCACCGGACCGGTTATGAACAAGAGCTTGTCATTCTGCCCGGCGAAGGTGTTGTTGGTCGCTCCCGAGCCGGTCGGAATTGTCAGAATGTGGTTTCCACTGGGGTCAAAACCCATCACCCCTAGCCCATTGCTGATGTAGAAATTTCCCAATTCATCCATGGACATGCCATCGCCTCCCCATTCGGTTACCTTCCGCATATTGGAGAGCGTGCCGTTCGCATTGATGTCAAAGGCCCACGTCCCGCCCTTGTTGTCGTAGTACCACTTGTTGACGTAGAGCGTGCGTCCGTCCGGAGTTCCAACAACACCGTTCGGCCATGCGTCGGACTCCCAATCGGGGTCTGTGGTGACTCTCACCAACTCGTCGGCGCCGGGAGCGAGATAATAAACGTGCCCTCCCTTGCCTACGGCCTCCTGTTCGGAGTGTGTCGGTTCCCAACCTTGTATGCGCGGATCGCCGGCTTCCCAGTACGGCCTCGGGAACATCGGATCCGTGACGTACATTCCTCCGTTAACGGGATTGATCCATACATCGTTCGGCCCGTTGAGCAATTTGCCTCCATGGTTGTCTATCAACACGTCATGGCTGCCATCCGGGTAGATCTTCCAAATCTCCCCATGCAAGTCAGAACAGGTAATGAGGTTGCCGTCTTTGTCGAAAGCCATCCCGTTTGCGCGGCCAGTGCCTT
>CAMPKL010000282.1 GCA_946887065.1 uncultured Bryobacterales bacterium | reverse complement strand
TCCGATTCTTAACGGCAGGAAACCGCGCAAGCGGATTGCTCCGTCTTGCCTGCTCAAGAAACGAGGCCTGTACGAGGTCTTCCGGCCGGCAATGTCGCAGTGAAGGAGCATGGGCGTTAGTGGAGTTCCAAGCTGGCGGCGACGGGCACGCGGTAGGTCTCGCAAAGTTCAACGCCGATGATGAACCCGGAGTTGAACGGTCTGGCATGACGCACCACGGCGCGGCAGATGCCGTCGTCGCGCCGAATGCCGATGATGTCTCCGGCGTCGAGGCGGTGGCCTCCGCGAAAGGCGACGCCGTGTTCGGAGAAGTTGATCATCTCCACGCGGGCGTGATGCGCTTGGCTGGTTTCGTCCCTCCAAGTAATCGCCAGTTCGCCGGATGCGGCTTCACGCGGCTCTGAGCGGCGATCGAACAGCACTCGACGGAGGCCGAACCGGCTCAGGGCCGTTTGAACCCACGCGAAGGGACTTCTGCTCGACTGCACGAGTTGAGAATGCCGCGAATAGTTCTAAGCTGTACATTGGCAAAAGCCAGCACTACGGCAGTACCAGAGTCCTATATGCCGCAAGGGTAATCCCTAGATGGGACAGCGGTTTGTTGCGCCGCCTCGGCGGCCAAGATACGATGGAAATGGAGCGCTTCTCGCGTTCACATCCCGGGGTAGCTCAGTGGTTAGAGCGAGGGACTCATAACCCCTAGGTCGGTGGTTCAACTCCACTCCCCGGGACCAATACTTCCACACAGATTGAACCGGCCAGGGCCGCTCGTCGTATGCTCTTGTGTGGCTTGTAGCCTGCCGTGAACGCTTATGGAAGATTCGGTTGCGATGAGTTCGGTTGAGGGAACGCCGGGAAGACGAGTTTTCTGTCCTGATTGCGGCGCCTCGATGGCTGCGGAAGACCGTTTTTGCGGCGGCTGCCGCTGGGATGCGGAGAATCCGGAGCATCATGCGCAACGCAGCTTGCCGGCTAGCCCCAGGGAATTGGGTCCGCCTTCGGACAAGAACCGGCTGACGACGCTGTTGTTGTGCGTCTTCGGCGGCTTCCTCGGATTGCACCGGTTCTATGTGGGGCGGACGGGCTCGGGCGTGCTTTGGCTGGTGACCTTCGGCCTCTTTTCGGTCGGCTGGATTTACGACCTGGTGATGGTCGCGACCGGGGAGTTCGTAGACGACCGGGAGCGGCGGGTACTCTACTGGGAATGACGGCCGACGGCGTCCAAACGAGGATGGCTAATCGTCAGCATCCGGAGCGCTAGAGCGCGCCTGGGTCATTTGAACGTCGTCGAGACCCATCGCCTCAATTTCTGAGAAGTAAACCTTGCGCTCTTGATCCATCGCCAAGTTCGAGAGCATGACTGCGATGGAGTCTTGCAGACCGACTTCGAGATCGGCCTTGGGCTTGGCGCCGGTAAGTACGCAGTCCAGGAAGCTTTCGAGTTCCTTGTACTCTTCGTGGACGGACGCGGTGGGCGTGAGGATGCCCTTGCGGTACATCCAGCGCTTGGCGTACTCGACTTCTTTGGCAATGAAGCCGACTTCGCCGGAGTCGAGGTCAACCATGTTGGGGATGATGGCCAGTCCTTCGCCTTGTTCCATGGTGTCGGAAGCCATGGTGGCTCCCGCGGTCCAGGCTTCGCCGCCCTTTTCGTTGTCGCCCATGTGCATCGGCATGCGATCGAGATAGAGCATGCCGTCGCCGTTGGGAACGAGGCTGATCTCGATGGCTCCGTCGGTGCCGAGGATGACTTCGCGGCAGCCGTCTCCCGGGCCTCGGCGACCCTGCTGATGGCGATTGGTGGTGATCGAGCTGTACTGCAGCTTCTCGCCGCCTGGGTATTCGAAGATGAGCTGGATGTTGTCGAAGGTCGTGCGTCCGTCCTTCCAGTAATCGATGCCGCCGACGCCCATCACGCTCTGTGGCGAGGAGCCCATGAACCAGTCCGAGACGTCGACTTGGTGCGACATCAACTCGGCGCTCAGCCCGCCCGAGTATTGACGATACATGCGCCAGTTGATCTGCTCTTCCATCTCGGGCGAGGCGATACGGCGCCAGTTGCCGTTGCGGTGCCATTGGGCCTGAACGTGAGTGATCTTGCCGATGGCGCCGTCGTCGATAAGCGCCTTGGCCGCGTGGTAGAACTCGCTGTAGCGGCGCTGCAGGCCGACCTGGATGACCTGGTCGGGGTGGGCTTCGTGCAAGGCGCGAAGGCCGTGAACTTCAGCCGGAGTAAAAACGAGCGACTTCTCGCAGAAGACATGCTTGCCGGCTTCGAGAGCGGCCTTCATGACCGGGAAGTGCATGAAAAGAGGCACCGCGATGAAGACGGCTTCGACGTTGGGGTCGGCAAGCAGCGCGTTGTAGTCGGTGTAAGGCTTGGGCGGGGTGCCGTCGGGCTTGCCGCGGAAGATCTCCATCGCCTTGTCGAGATTCGGCTGGTAGATGTCGCAGATGGCGACGCACTCGCCGGTAGGCACATGCTGCAAGTGGCGGTTCAACAGTCCGTAGCCGCGGCTGCCGGGTCCGATGAAGCCGTATTGGACTTTCTCCTCGGCTGCCTTCGCCTTCTTGACCAGCGGCCCTGTGGAAGTGACGGCTGCCGCGGCGGCCGTCACGGCGGCAGCGGTCTTGACGAAGCTGCGGCGATTGAGTTCGGGCTGCGCGGAGGTGGTCGTGGTGCTTTGATCAGTCGGCATGGCGTCCTCGTAAGCTGCTGGATTCTAGACAGATACCCAGGCGTATTCTAGGGGAGGCGCTACAGGGCTGGCAATAGGCTGGTCGCCGAAAGAAGCAGTGAGGCGACGATGCTGCCGATGACGGCATGGCTACGCTTTAACAGGACACTCCCAGCCGTCATACTCCCCTTGGTGCCGCTGCGCAGCCTCGAATAAGGACAAAGCCGTTTCATCGATAAGGGCGTAAGAAGGCACGTCTGACCTCCACACCTGAACGCGAAAGGGCAGGCTACCCGATTCGGTCGTTGACGTGGTCCGCACCCGGTATCCCAGCTCGACGACCTCCTGAATATAGGCCTGCGAGGCGGTCTCGCTCGGGAAATAGCTCCAATGGTCGATCTCTCGCTCGATAAGTAGGCTGTCGCCATTGCGTTCAAGCGTTTCGCAGGCACGTCGGTTCTGTATCCGCTGCCGATCGACCTCACCTGGGAGCAGGAAGTTGGTGTAAGTTGACCAGTCGGCGTCTTTCTGCGTTCCCATCTCGTACCTATAAGTGCCGAATTCCGCGAGCGCAGCGGCCACCTGCTGTTCCCATGAGCCGGGCTCGGAGGTATAGAAGTAGAAGTCTCGACAGCCATCTGAGGTACACCGCCCCACATAACCCGTCCGTTCACCACACAGATGGGCCTCAAGGGCATGTTCGACGGCAACAAGTGAGTCGAATTCTTCTTGACTTGAAAGACCGTCCGCTCGCGGTTGATTCATCTGAAGCCGGACGTAGGCTAGGTGTGAGAGCTCCGACACGGGGGTTCTGGCCTCGACTCCGAGATCCACAAAAATGGAGGCGGGCTTGTCCTCAACCCGTAGCGCGTAGAAATCCCAGGTTTCCGTCATTTAATCTTTAGGAGGAGGCGAATCCTGGATTCTAGGCGAGGCTTGGCGCGACTGGCAATAGAAGGGCCATCACGTCGAGCGAGAAGGATCTGCTCACTTTAACCGAGACGTAGGGCTTCCAGCGGCTCGATCGTCGAGGCGCGGCGCGCCGGCAGATAGGCGCTGACGATCGCCACAAAGCCCAGGAGCAAAGCGCAGCCGAGATAGATTATCGGTTCGCTCGCGGTGACTCCCCACAGCATTCCTTCCGCCATGCGTGCCACCGCCATGGCGAACGGCACACCCATGGCGAGGCCGACTGCGACGACCTTGAGGCTCTGCCGCAGAACGCCCAGCGACACAGCGGATGGAGTCGCTCCGAGCGCCATGCGGACGCCGATGGACTGCCGCTGCCGGCCCACCTGATAGCTGAGGACTCCGTACAGGCCGACCGCAGCCAGAATCAAGGCGAGCAGTCCGAAAGCGATGGAGAGACCGGCCATCAAGCGCTCCGTCAGCAGCGTGACTTCCAGTTGGGCCTGCATGGTGGCAACGTCCGAGATCAGGATGCCAGGGTCGATGCTTGTCAGCGTCTCTCGCAGCGTGGGCATGAGGGTCATCTCCTGGCCCGGGTTCGTTGCATAAAGCATCAAGGTGACCCTTTGATCGACATCGCGCGGCTCTCGTATGGGAAGGAAGGCGAAAGGCGGAGAGGCCTCGCGGAGGTTTCTGTGTTTTGCGTCTCGCACGATTCCCACAATGCGATATACGCCCTCGGGCCCTTTGCTGGGAAACTCCAACGCCTCGCCGATTGGCCGTCTATTGCCGAAAAACCGGCGCGCCGCGGACTCATTGATGAGGGCTACCGTTGCTCCCGACACGTCTTGGTCCGTGATGAGACGGCCGTCGACCAAGTCGATGCCTAGGGTCTCGAAGTACCCTGCCGAAACGTGGTTCATGTGAATCGTCGATTCCGCGGGGGCTAGCGGCTCGGAGCCGCTGACTCGCACCATCGCGCCGCGGTCACGCCCCGACAACGGCGTGTAATTCGCGACGGCGGCGGAGCGCACGCCTGGCGCCGCCCGGATCTCGGTCAGAGCCTTTGACCACAAGGCCGTGGTATCGGCAAGGCCGTCGGGCGCCTGGATGGACATCGTCAGAACCGAATCGCCCTGAAAGCCGGTATCGACATCGCGAAGCTTCGACAGTGTCTGGGCGAAAAGAAGCGCTCCCACCAGCAGAACGAGCGAAAGGCTGACCTGGACGGCGACCAGCGACCGCGTCAACCTGCCGGCGCCGCGTGATTCAGTGGTTCGTGTTTGACCTTCTTTGATCGCCGCCTGCGGGTCGGTCCGGAACGCTCGCCAGGCGGGAATGAGGCCGGACGCCAGAGCGGCCGTCAGCGCAACGAGCAAGGCGAACAGGAGAACGCGCACATTGAGATCGGCGCCGATGGTGACCGGCCGGCGACCTTCTTGCAAAACGCCCTCGAGCAGGCCGATGCCCCACTTGGCGCAGGCGATTCCTGGGAGTGCGCCCAGGCTGAACAGCAGCGTCGTCTCGGTCAGCAGTTGGCGTACGAGCCGCATCCGGCCGGCGCCCACGGCCAGTCGAATGGCGAACTCGCGTCGGCGGGCGACACCGCGCGCCAAAAGCAAGTTGGCAATGTTGGCGACAGCGACCAACAGCAGCAGACCGACTATTCCCATCAACACATAAAGAGGTTCTGAGAATCGACGGCGGAGCACATCCAAACCCCTGGCAGCGGCGCTTGCTTCCATGTGATGGAAGCGTTTGGCGACGATGTCGGCGGGATAGTCGGAAGCCGCCATGAACGAGCGGAAAACCACATCGGCCTCTGACTGCGCCGCTGCGGTCGACGCCTCGGGCCGCAGGCGTCCCACGATCGCTTGCATCCAATGAGTGCTGGAATTAGTAAGGAGCTCACCTTCAATGGTGAACCCCTCAGCAAGGGTACGTATTGCCTGCTCCT
>CAMPKL010000281.1 GCA_946887065.1 uncultured Bryobacterales bacterium | reverse complement strand
AGACACTAGGGTCGACCCCAAGACATCTCCGGTTCCCCGCTTGGAAGGGAATCCGACCTTCGTCCCAAAGGGCTCCTCGAAAGAGGAGCCCTTTGGGCGTTGGCCTCTTGAAGAACCGCCACTGATCTCACCCCCCGTAGGGCCAACCCCGGCCTCGGGCCGGCCAGGCGCCCCGCCAGGGGTCCTAGGTCCCAAAACCGTCCATTACCGCAACGTTCCTGGCCTGGCCCAGATGCCGAACCTCGTGCGCCGCAATCAGCCGCCAAGCATCCAACAAGCTGTAGACGATCATCGATGTCGCCGGCGAGGCGACGATAGTTTTTCGGAGATCCAACTGCTCGCTCTTGCGGATTAATTTGACCAGGCGGCCTTGGTGCTCGCTGAAGCGAGCGACCTCGTCGGCGTCGACTGTTGAGCGTGCCGGTTCGAACACCGCCATCGTCTTCACCTTGCGCGTCGTCTGCGGACTCACCGCGTTGATCAATATCCTGCCGCACATGCCGGGGTAGCCGGGAATGCGGCCCAGCAACGGCTTGCTGTATTGCCCTGCCAGAATCGCTTCGACGACGGGGGAGTAGCGGCCGTTGGCTGTCATCAGGTGCTCGATGCACTCGCCGATGCTCCAGCGGTCCGCCGCCGGCTTCCAGTTGAGTTGTGTTGGAGACAAGGACCCGAAACCGCGGTTTACCTCGGCAGTCACCCGCTCGATTTCTTGAATCGCTTCGGCAACAGTGATCTTCGTGTAGTCCACCTGTCTTTAGGCGAGGACTTCTTTGATGACCTCTCCGTGTACGTCGGTCAAGCGCATGTTGCGGCCGTTGTGTTCATACGTCAGCTTCGTATGATCCAAGCCCATCAAGTGCAAGATCGTCGCGTGGAAGTCGTAAACCGACTTGCGATTCTCAACCGCCTTATAGCCGAAGTGATCCGTGGCGCCGACGATCGTGCCGCCCTTGACGCCGGCCCCGGCCATCCACACGGTGAAGCCGTCCGGGTTATGATCGCGGCCATCCAACCGCTGCGAAATCGGCATGCGGCCGAACTCGCCGTGCCAGATGATCAGCGTCTCATCGAACAAACCGCGCGACTTCAAATCCTTAATGAGACCAGCGATCGGCTTGTCGGTTTCTGAAGCATGTTGCGAGTGGAATTTCTGCAGCGACCAGTGCTGGTCCCAGGTAGGTTCGTGATTGCCGCCGCCCGAGTAAATCTGCACCATCCGCACGCCGCGCTCGATCAATCGCCGCGCCATCAGCGCTTGGCGGCCGAAATTCCGCGTCGGCGCCTCGTCGAGGCCGTACAGCCGCCGATCGGCTTCGGTCTCTTTGCTGATGTCGATCGCTTCGGTCGCGTACGACTGCATGCGGTAGGCCAATTCGTAGCTCTGAATGCGCGCCGACAGCTCGTTGTCGTTCGGATTCTGTTGCAGATGCTCGCGGTTGAAGCTTTGCAACAGATCGAGCCACCTGCGCTGACGTTCCGGCGTCATTTCCTTCGGCGGATTCAAGTCAACAATTGGATCGCCGGTCGAGCGGAACTGTGTTCCCTGATAGGCGGCCGGCATGAAGCCGTTGCCCCAGTTGGGCGCGCCGTTGATCGGGCCGCCGCGATGATCGGTGAAGACCACGTAGCCCGGCAAATTTTCGTTTTCCGTGCCCAGGCCGTAGGTCAGCCAACTGCCGACGCTCGGGTGCCCCGCCAGCAGAGTGCCGGTGTTCATCTGGTACAAGGCAGGCCCGTGATCGTTCGAGATCGCGTACATCGAGCGGATGATCGCCATGTCATCCACGTGCTGCGCCACCGCGGGAAACAGCTCCGACACCGCCGCGCCGCTCTGCCCGTATTGTTTGAACTTCCACGGCGAGGGCATCAGTCCGCCGGGGTTCCCCTGGGACACCGTGAAGTCGCCGACGCCGGTCATCGCCTGGCCCGCGTACTTCTCCAGCGCCGGTTTGGGATCGAAAGTATCGATCTGGCTAGGCCCGCCGTAGCAGAAGATCGAAATCACCCGCTTGGCCTTCGCTGGGAAGTGCGGCATTTGATCCGCCGCCAGCAAATTATCTCGTCCCAACAGTGCCGCCAGCCCCAGCGTTCCCATGCCGCCGCCGAGCCGGCTTAGAAGATCGCGTCGTGTGTAGGCAACTGCTGGATGCATGACTGTTTACCGTTAACATCCTACCTCACGCGGGCCGGACGTGCGCCTAAAATCAAAAGTGAGAACCGCCTCCGTCTCACTCAAATCCTTGCAAGAAATCCTTCTGATCAACGTCACCGGCCAGGACAGGCCTGGGCTAACCGCCCGCCTCACCGGAATCCTGGGAGGCTTCGGCGCCGAAATTTTGGACATCGGCCAGGCTGTCATTCACGATCACTTGTCTTTGGGCATGGTCGTTGCCATCCCCGGCGAAGGCAAGTCGTCGCCGATTCTCAAAGAGGTTCTCTTTGCCGCGCACGGCCTGGGCGTTGCCGTCTCGTTTGAGCCCATCGAGCCGGAGCGATACGAGGCATGGGTGTCGGAGCAGGGCAAGGACCGCCACATCATCACGATGCTGGGACGTAAGCTGACGGCCGATCACATCTCGCGAGTCGCCGCCGCTCTCGCCGAGGTTCGCTTGAACATCGACCAAATCCTGCGCCTCTCGGAGCGTTCGAGCCTGGAGCGAGCCCCCAATCGCGTCTGTATCGAGCTTGCCGTCTCCGGGCCGGTGCCCGACGAAACCGCCCTGCGTAGGAAGCTACTGGCTATCTCCGACGCCATCGGGGTCGACGTCTCCTTCCAAGTCGATGACCTCTATCGACGCAGCCGCCGCCTCGTCGTCTTCGACATGGACTCGACCTTGGTCCAAGCCGAGGTCATTGACGAGCTGGCCAAAGAAGCCGGCGCAGGCGAGCGGGTCGCGGCAATCACCGCGGCAGCCATGCGCGGCGAACTCGATTTTCCGGCCAGCCTGCGCAACCGCGTCGCGACTCTGGAAGGACTGCCGGAATCGGTGCTCCAGTCTGTTCTGGAGCGGCTGCCGCTGACCGAAGGCGCTGAACGCTTAACTGGCACCCTCAAACGGCTTGGCTACAAGCTCGCGATCGTTTCGGGCGGCTTCGACTACTTCGGCAAGGCCCTGCAAAAGAAGCTCGGATTCGACTACGTCTTCGCCAACCAGCTTGAGATCATCGACGGCAAGCTGACCGGGAAGGTCGTCGGGCCGATCGTCGATGGCGAGCGCAAGGCCGAAATTCTGCGCGAGCTTGCTGCATTGGAGAACATATCGCTGCAGCAAACCATTGCAGTCGGAGACGGCGCCAACGATCTGCCCATGCTCGCCGCCGCGGGGCTGGGCGTGGCGTTCCATCCCAAGCCGATCGTTGCCGAGAAAGCGGCGCGGGCGATTTCGACCGTAGGCCTAGACGGACTGCTGTATCTAATCGGCGTCCGCGACCGGGACCTGCTGCGCTCGTAACGACTACTGCAGATAGACGAACTCGTTCAGGTTAAACAGCGTCTGGCACAGATCAATCAAGCCCGTCTCACTGCCTTGAACGAACTCGACCGATCGCGTCTTCTCCGAGTCAGCAGGCGGACGGCTGAGGGCCAATTCGAAAGCCAACTCCACTTGGTCTGCCGCGTTCGATCCCGCTTCGCGTTCGAGACGTTTTGCAAACGCCTTCGCTTGGCTGAACAGCTCGGCGTTATTCATCATCAACAGCGCCTGAGGAGCGACGGTCGACGTATTCCGCCGCGCGCAAGAGGTGGCCATGTCGGGCTGATCAAAAGCTTCGAACATCGGATAGCGAATGGAGCGTTTCGAGAAGACATACACGCTGCGCCGCAGGCTGTCAGCGTCGCCAATCTCGTTGCCGCCCCAGACGCGATCGGTTGACGACTGCCACAAACTCGGGTCGATGAAGGGCCTTACAGCCGGGCCGCCGATGGTCCTGTCCAGCGTGCCGGCGACAGCGAGAATTTGGTCGCGGATCACTTCGGCTTCCAAGCGTTGTCGAGGCATGCGCCAGAATTGGCGGTTGTCCGCATCGACCGCCAGATTGGCTTCGATGTCGTCGCTCGATCGCTGATAGGCGTCGGAGGTCATCATCAGCCGGTGCATCCGCTTAATGCTCCAGCCGCGGTCCATGAACTCTACCGCCAGCCAATCCAGCAATTCCGGATGGTCGGGCGGCTCGCCAGTGATTCCGAAGTTCGACGTCGAACGCACAATCCCTTCGCCGAAGTGGTGCTGCCAAATGCGGTTGACCATCACGCGGGCCGTCAGCGGATTGTCGCGAGAGGCGATCCACTCGGCGAATTGTTTGCGACGGTGACTGCTCGGGGCCTCGGCAGGCGCCGGGCTAAACTTGACTGGTTCCCAAGCGGCGACCGTCAGCACGCCCGCATCCATGACCGAGCCTTTCGATCCGGGATTGCCCCGATGCAGGAAGTGAGAGGGCTTGGGAACAGGACCTTCCTCGGCGATGGCGCGGGCGCTGGGATATTTTTCCGGCCGCAGCTCATCCAATTCCTCGATTTCCTTCGTCAGTTCCGCATGGCGGGCGCGCTCCGCGTCAGAAAGGCGCGCGATCACGTCGGGCCGCTGGATCTGCCGAATCAGGGCGTCGACCTGGATGGCGTTGAGCTTCTGACCTTCGGTTCTTTCCGCCTCCGGCGTCTCCCAGGCGACGCGGTAGTAGCTGGGCAACTCATCAAGGCGTTCCTCGAAAATCCGCTTCCGGTAAGGGGCCTCGACGTTTCTGAGCTCCTCCTTCAGCGGTTCTTGTTGCGCATTGATGGCCTTCTGCGCCGCTTCGTAGTCGGCGACTTCTTCAGCGGAGACCAACGGGTAGTCGACCCCCTTCGAAGGAAAGAACACCGCCTGCATCTGGTAGTAATCTTTCTGCGGGATCGGGTCGAACTTGTGGTTGTGGCAACGCGCGCAACCGACCGTCATGCCCAGGAAGGTCAATGAAGTCGTGGCGACGTTGTCGTCCAACTCGTCCATGCGCGTGCGTTCGTCTTTGATGTTGTTGTCGAGCACCATGCGCAAGAATCCCGTCGCAATGTGCGCTTCGGGATTTTCGGGGTCGACCTCGTCGCCGGCCAGTTGTTCGCGGACGAATACGTCATACGGCTTGTCTTTGTTGAAAGCCTGGATCACGTAGTCGCGGTAGCGCCACATGGTCGGCCAGTCGAAGTCGCGCTCGTATCCGCCGGAGTCGGCGTAGTGGGCCAGATCGAGCCAATGACGGCCCCAGCGCTCGCCGTAGTGCGGCGAGGCCAGCAGCTTGTCGATGAGCTTTTCCCAAGCTCGCGGATCTTTGTCGTCAACGAAGGCGCGCACTTCCGCTGGCGTCGGCGGCAGGCCTGTCAGGTCGAGATAAGCGCGGCGAATCAATGCGCGGCGATCCGCTTGCGGCCCAGCGACCAAGCCTTTCCCTGCCAGCGCCTTGTTCAGGAAGGCGTCGATCGGGTTGGAAGCCCCCGCCGGCACAGCGGCTTTCGTCGGAGCCTGAAATGCCCAGCGGGATTTTTCTTCCGGTGTGATGGGCCGCTCTTCCAGCTT
>CAMPKL010000280.1 GCA_946887065.1 uncultured Bryobacterales bacterium | reverse complement strand
TCGGACTCCCCATGCCGGTGGCGTACATGTAGCCCGTGTGATCGAGGTGCGAGCCCGCGCCGTCCGGCGTAGCCTTCATTTTTTGCAGGAAGTCAGCAAACAGCGAAACGTGGAACTCGTTGATTTTCGCTATTTTCGCCACCTTTTCCGGATCGTTGCCGTGATGGCTGGTTGGATGGTGCGGATCGGGCACGCCGATCTCTGGGTACGTACGATTGTTGTGCTCTCGCGTGAACTGGAAGGAGACGACGCGCGTGATATCCGCCTGGAAGGCCAGGATCTGCAGGTCGTACATGAGCTTCGCGTGGTCGGCGAATGAGGCAGGGACGCCCACCGGCCGTTCGGGATCGGGCTTGTCGTTGTCCGCTGCGGCTAGCTCCGCACGCTCGATTTCCTGCTCGACCTGCCGAACGCTCTCCAGATACTGTTCCAAGCGCGCGCGATCGGGCGCGCCGATCTCAAGTTTGATCTGCGCGATGTCTCCGGTGAAGGAGTCCAGCAGGCTCTCGCGATTGTTCAGCGCGGCGCGGCGCTCGGCGGCGTTGCCGCCCTCGCCGAACAGGCGCTCGAAGACGACTCGCGGATGCGCCTCGGAGGGCAGCGGGGTGGTCGGCGACGACCACGACAGGCAATTCATATAGACGCAGGCGTAACCGTTGTTGCACACGCCGGCGAGCGGGATCATATCCATCCCGAGTTGGAGTGAGTCCAACTGCGTCTCTCGCCCAATCGCCTTGGCGGCGATCTGGTCGACGGTCGTGCCCAGATAGTAGTCCGATCCTTCGGTGTGTTTGGAAATCGCCGCGCTCAGAAACGCCGCGTTGGACGTGTCATGCGTGCCCGGATAAGCGTTCTGCAGACGCATGTTGGTGAGCACGCTCACCTGATCTTTGACGGGCTGCAGCGAACCAAGGATGGGAGAAAGGGTGTCGAGGTTTTCGCCCGGCGGAGTCCAGCGGGAGTGATCGCACCCCATCGGGACGAATACGAAACCGAGCCGCGGCGTCGGCTTCGCGGGTGTCGCGGCCCAACCCGTGGCGGCGGGAATCATAGCATCCAGGAGGGGCAGGGCCAGCATGCCTTGCGCGCTTTTCAACAGCGTTCGTCTGGGAATCGCCCTTTTTGTTAGAAACATGATGGTCTCTCCTTCCAGCTCCTACTGACTTTCCGCGATCGTGCGCGGCGCCGACGATTCACTATGTTCAACGCTTCGCATTTGAAACGGAACGCTATTCACAATTCCGAGAACGATCGAAGAGAAGCGGTATTCGTCCTTCTCGGCTTCTCTCACAATCCTACGTACGGCTGCCGCATCGTAATACTCCATGCCTCGTCCGAGCGCGAACGTCAGAAGCTTCTCCGTGAGCGTTGCCGCAAACAACTCGGGACGGGCCATCACAGCGTCTTCGAGGCCTTTGACGCTCTGGAACTCCCCGGCCCCGGGCAGCGTTCCGGAAGCGTCGACGGGTTCGCCGTTCGACTCATGGATTCGCCACTGCCCCACGGCATCGAAGTTCTCGAGCGGAAAGCCGGCCGGGTCGATCGTGCGGTGACAGCTTGCGCAAGCCGCGTTGCTGCGATGGGCCGCCAGACGCTCGCGCATCGATAGGTTGGCCGCAATAGTGCCTTCATCGAGCACGGGCACGTTGGGAGGCGGCGGAGGAGGCGGCGCGCCCAAGATATTGCTGAGCACGAACACGCCGCGCAGTACCGGAGACGTCCGGGTCGCATACGAGGTGACCGACAACACGCTGCCCTGCCGCAATAGGCCGCCACGCACGCTGTCAGGGGCAAGGGTCACGCGCCGGAAACGGCTCCCGTAAACGCCGGGAATGCCATAGTGCTTGGCCAGGCGTTCATTGAGGAATGTGTAGTCCGACTTAATCAATGTCAGAATGCTGCGGTCCTCAAGACGCACACTGTCGAAGAAGAGCTCGGTCTCCTCGCGGAATGCTTGCCGCACATTGTCATCGAAGTCCCGAAAAACGCTGTAGCTTGGAATGACCGCGTCGAGGTTGCGCAACTGCAGCCACTGTCCGGCGAAATTCGTTGCGAGGTTGAACGCTTTGGGGTCGGCGAGCATCCTGCGCGTTTGCTTTTCGAACTCCTCCGGCCGGCTCAGCTTCCCTTGAACGGCGGCGTCGAGCAACTCATCGTCCGGAATGCTGCTCCACAAGAAAAACGACAATCGAGACGCGAGATCAAGATCATTGATTCGATAGACGCCGTTCGCCGTTACGCTTCCCGGGTCGCTCTCGACGCGGAACAAGAATCGCGGGCTGGCGAGCACGGCGCCCAGCCCCTTGGCTATACCGGCGTCGAAATCGCCCTCGGCGCGTCCCTCGCGATACAAGGCTATCGGACCCTCGACCTCCGCCTCGGTAGCCGGACGCCGGTAGGCGCGCCTCATGACCGTCGAGAGAATCTCACGGGCGCATGCTTCTTCCTGACTTGCGTCCCCTCCTGACGGCCGGCAAACAAACAACCGGCGGCGGCTCGGGGTGTCCTCCGCGCCGGTGGGCGCGTACGGTCCGGTCACCATAACCTGATCGATGGCGGGCGTCGTGCGCGGATATCGGCTGTCGTTGAAGCGCGATATCGTCGGCTCCCGGAGCGTCTCGGTAAGCGACGAGCCTTCCTTGGCGAAGGTGACGGCAAGCTCGTGCGGCCCGGCGCTTACGGGAACGCGCGCCGTCAAATTATCGTCGACCTCAGCGACCTGCAAGAACAGTGAATCGCCGCCGTCGTTGTCCGGCCTCTCTATCGTGAAAGTCTTGACGGGCTTGCGATCGATCAGCAACAGAAGCTCGTGCTTACGGTTATCGCGTATGCCGCTGACGGTTCCTGATAAGTTGCGGGCGAATAGTATCTTGAGGTCGTACTCGCCGTCCTGAGGGAACGTATAAGTGGTCGAGAAGCCCCCGCGCGTGCCGAGAGGCAGCCCTTCCAAGTGATGTTCTTGGGTGAGATCGCCCGGAACCCGAATGATGTCGCCCTGCAGAGACTGGACCGTACCGACCGCAAGGCGGCTGATCTTCTGGGCGGCGGAGATGTAGCGGTTCAACAGCGTCGCCGACAGATCCCCGACGTTGACGTTGTCAAATCCATGTCCGCTCTCATCGGCCGGCAGCAGCGAGGCGGCATCAATGTCGAGCGCAAGCAAGTCGCGGATCGCGTTCTGATACTCCGTTCGCGTCAGGTGTCGCAACGTTTCGGTTCGACCCGGATTCACGTTTTCGGCCGCCGCGGCATCGAGCGACGATTCCAGCCCGCTCAAGACGGCACGGCGGTCCGCGGCCGTCGGCTGCTGCGCTCCGGGAGGCGGCATAACCCCTGTGCGCAGCTTGCGCACGACCTTTTCCCACAGTTCGCGTTCGGCGCCGATCTTGGTCACATCGGCTTGAGCCAGGCTCAGACCCCCCGCCGTCGAGCGCTCGCTGTGGCACGTCGTGCAATGTCGATCGAGGAATTGACGGTGGTCCGAGATTGCGGCAGTGCCCGCAGGCGCCGCGCTGCTTTGCTGCGCCCACAGGTCCGCGGGCACAGCAACGAAGAGAAGCATCGCGGCTCCGGCAACGCTCTTCTTCAGCGTTTGACGGTAAAGTGTTGGCCCGGTCATCCGTTGCTTCCTTCCAAGGTCTATCATCCCGTCTCCCATGCGCCGCGGCAGTGACCTCGGCTAAAAATATCGGGCCGCGAAGTCCAAGAAGCTGGGCCAATTAGGGCGATCCGTGTGGCCTTCGGCATGTTGCCGAAAGGCGATCTCGCCGTCCATGAGACCTACTTCGAGTCCTGGAAATTCGTCGGTCCCCATGTCCTTTTTCCCTAGTAAGCGCCAGACAGGCTGGGCTGCGGCGGCGGCCATGAACATGCCTTTGGCGTCCACCCACTCGTCGCCGACGTCGCCTCCGCTGATAAACACCGGACGGGGAGCGCAGAGCGCGATGAGTTGATGAGTGTCAACCGGGAGGTCGTCCCAAGAAAGGGGACCCGCGTACTTGAGAAAATTGCCCGCCATCCAGTGATACTCGGTCGTCGCGGTAACATTCTCGATCAGCTCACCCCAGTTACGGCGATAAAGCGAAGCGCCGCCTTCTCCGGAAGAACTCACATAGCCCGTGGCGAAGCGTAGGTCATAGGCCATCGCGACGAGTGCCGCCTTCCCGTAGCGGGAGTGCCCTTGGACCGCTACCCGCTTGGCGTCGACGGCATCATCGGTTTCGAAAAAATCCAGCGCTCGGCTCGCACCCCAGGCCCAAGCGCGCAAGGCGCCCCAATCGTCGACGTCCCGCGGTTGGCCTTGGTTGAGCAGGCCGATGATCCCACGGGTCAAACCTCCGCCGTTGTCTTCTTGAATAGAGTTGGTGTCCAGTGCGGCGTAACCCCACCCGCGCGCCAGAACTAGACTCTCGACGCTTTCGGCATCAATCGGCGGACGTGGGCGTTCCGGCTGTCCGGCAAGAGGCCGCCTGCTGAAGCGCAGGATCATCGGCACGGGTCCGGAAGCATCAGCGGGCGTCGTCACGGTCAAACCGATTTCCACGGTAAGCAAGGGATAGGCCGCGTTGTCGACGTGGCCGACTACCTCCCTAACCGTTACAGCCACGCCATTCTGCGTTACGTTCTTGGAGTCAATGACCTTCCATTGAACTTCCGGCATCTGTTGCGGGACGCGTCCGTAAATCTCACGGTCGAAGAGCTCCACGATTTCAGCGCGCCGCACGTTCAACCATAACCACGGCGTCGTTACCTGATCGCGGGCGTTCGTCAGCAGTAGCGGAGGCAGGTTCGGAAACGGATTGGCCTTAGCTTCGTCGTAGTTCACGAGGCCAAAACGTCCCGGTTGAGGTTCGTTTCGTGAGGTTGGTCCCAAGCGCAGCGTCTTGATCCCCAACAGGCCCATTAAGCGTTCACGGTCTTGTTCGCGAGTGAGTTCTACGGGAGGCCTAAGCGTGGAATCTTCCGCCCATGCGATCTGTTGTGCTAAGGCGGCACTGACGAACAGCAAGAACGACAGAGGCCTGCACAAACGAACCATCGCGGGTACCTTGGAAACTCCCGAACTTATGACATCGAACGTCTAATCCGACCTGCAACCACCAGGCGGATGCTACCACAGTTTTGGCCGGTCTGCATTTAGCATGAGCGGAAAATCACATCACGCTCCGCCTCAATTCAAGCGGTGCGTCGGGTCGATCTCGAAAGGCGCCGGCCCACGTTCTGCCCCAGTTGGAGAGGCGGAACGGAGTTTCCGCTTTTGCGGTCCCGTTCCGCCCCGTAAGTGCAGTTAGAAGATCAACTTCAGTCCGAACTGAATGATCCTTGGATCTCGGGCCGAGGTGATTCGCCCAAAGTTTCCATTGCCCAACCGCTTGTTGGGCGGGTTGAAGTTGGTGTGATTCGGCATATTAAAGAACTCCGCCCGGAACTGCAGATTGACGCTTTCCGTGATTGGGATGTTCTTTCGGACGCCGAGGTCGATCCCGAGCGAGCCCGGTCCGGTGATCACTGCTCGGCCCGAATTTCCGTAACGAATCGGAGTCGGCTGAGA
>CAMPKL010000279.1 GCA_946887065.1 uncultured Bryobacterales bacterium | reverse complement strand
TCCCGGCCGGGACGAACATTCGCACCGATCAGAGCTTCGTGTTCTTCACGAGGGAAGTGCAATGAGCCCATCCGGGAGGCTGGCTGCGTGGTGGGACGAGTTCTTCTTCCGGCCGGTCGACGTGCGCTTCGCGGACGCTTTTCGGATTGCCTACGCCGCGCTTTTGTTCCTCGACTGCGCCGGCTACCTGCCCTTCGTCAACATGTGGTGGGGAGAGCAAGGAGCTATTCCGTTCGATGTCGCCCGGACGTTGATCGATCCCGATACGTTCACTATTTTTACTTGGCTGCCGCGAAACGATACGCTTCTGTGGGTTTGCTTCGGGATTTTTGCCGCTCAGACGGTGGCCTTGTTGGTCGGCTACAAGTGCCGGTTTCAGGCCGTCTGCGTTTACATCTGGCTGGTTTCGTTTCAGCATCGACTGCACCTGATCAATGACGGCGAAGACACCGTCTTGCGGATCTTCGGATTCCTGCTCATCTTCATGCCCATCGGGCGCTGGTTGTCGAACGACTCCGGCGCACGCTTGACCGGCCCGGTCCCCAAGGCGCCGGCCTGGGCCTTGCGCCTAGTGCAGTTCCAAACCGCGCTCGTGGTGTTTTGCGCAGGTTGGGAAAAGTGGCTGGGAGCGGACTGGCCCAACGGCACGGCGATGTACTATGTAACGCGGTTGAACGACCTATTCGGGCGTTTCCCGGTTCCGGACGCCATGCTCGATTCGTTGTCCATGTTGAAGGTGATGTCGTGGTCCACGCTGGGACTCGAGATCGCCTTGCCGATTCTTGTGTGGTTCCGGCCGATTACGCTTCCCGTCGTAATTGTGGCTCTCGGGTTTCACCTGACCATCGACTATCAAATGAACCTGTTCCTGTTTCAGTGGCTGATGGTCTTAGGCTGGTTGTCGTTCTTGGCCACGGCGGATCTCGGACCCTGGATGAGACGGTTCCGGCGCAGCAGCGCGATTCCCGCTCAGCCTTAGGCCCTAGGGATCGTCCCGAGGATGGGACTGCGTTGTCCCATCGGCAGCGGATAAGCAACCTCGGCCCGGGCGGTTCGGGCTTTGTCATCAACAACCGTCCGATTGGTCTTTGGAGTGCTGTCCGGCAATCGCACAGGCAGGAGATTGAATCGTGATTCAAATCTTTCGGTTGGCGATCCGCCGCTTGCGATCCGCACCCCTTTTTTCAGCATCGGTATGCGCGGCTCTCGGTTTGACGAGCGCCGCGATGTTGGCGGCGGCCGTGCTCGCCTATGCCGTCTTGCTGGCGCCCCTGCCTTACGAAAAACCTGAAGAATTGGTCTTCGTGCAAACGCAGAGTCTGCGAACGGGAAGCATCGGCCCTCTCACGCCGGGAGACTATCTGGATATCCGCGACCAGGCCAGGACTTTGGCGCTAGCGGCGGCGGCTGAGGCTTGGTCGCCGGTGCGCTCCGGAGACAGCGCCGCGGAGCGAATTACCGGGCTGAGGGTCAGCGGCGATCTTTTCTCCCTACTGGGTGTTGACCCCGAGATCGGGCGGGCCATCGAACCGGCAGACGATCAGCCTGGCGCCGCGAAGGTTGTCGTGATCAGCCAACGGCTTTGGCGGCGCCTATACGGCGGCGAGCCCGCGGCGCTCCATCGTCCTCTTCGTCTTGACGGGGAGGAATTCACGATCGTCGGCATCATGCCCTCGGGCTTCGAGTTCCCGACGTTTTGGAACACCGGCGTCGACTTGTGGGCGCCTTTCCAGTGGACCCCGCAACAGGCCGCCAGCCGGACCGGCTCCTCGCTGCGCGTTTTCGGCCGCCTGGCATCCGGCGTCACAACCGGACAGGCGTTGGCGGAGATCCAGACGATCAGCGCCTCGCTGCGAAAAGCGTTTCCCGAGTCGCATGCCGACCGTGGGGCGACAGCGGTTTCCATCCAGGACGCCACCGTGCGGGAAGTCCGGCCCGTATTGTTGGCGCTCACTGCTGGAGCCGCCCTGCTTTGGTTGATTGCCCTGGCCAATGTGACCGTGCTGGCCGTTGTCAGGGCCACCGGGCGCATGACCGAAGCCGCCGTGCGGCGCGCACTGGGTGAATCGTGGGCCGCTGGCCTGCGCCGCGACGGGGTCGAGGCAATCATACTGGCCGCCTCGGGGACGGCCATTGGAGCGGTTCTGGGCTTCTGGGCCATTCAGCTTCTGTTGGCCGCGGCGCCGCAAGGCTTTGGCTTTATCGCCTCGCGCTGGGAGAGCCAGCCTTCATTGCGCTGGGCGGCCGTGGGGATTGTTGCTGTCACTGCCGTCTCCGCCGCAGCCTTGGCGATCGCCGGCCGTTGGGCATTGGCGGGCGGAGCGATGGTCGATCGGCTTCGCGCTCGGGGTGATGCCGGCGCCTCGCGGCGCGCTACGACGGTTCGCAGCCTGCTCACGGGAGGTGAGATCGCCCTGGCGGTTGTCTTAACAGCCGCGGCCGGGCTGGTTTGCAAGAGCCTGTTAGCCCTGCTTGCCGTGAACCCTGGCTTTAACCCGGTCCAGGTGACGACCGCCGTGGTCCCGGTTACCGGCTCTTCCTTTGGCGATCCCGCGCGAAAGGCGGGCTTTTACCGATCGCTCTTGGAACGCTTGAAGCAAGCGCCAGGCGTAGAGAGCGCCGCTGCCGTCAACCACGTTCCGCTGGTGGGCGATGTATGGGGCTGGAACTTTGTGGTCGAAGGCGCCGAACCTGTGCCGCCCGGCTCGGAACCGGCTGCCGCTTACCGCGTGGCGACGCCGGGATATTTCAAGACCATCGGCGCGCAACTGTCGGCGGGCCGCGACTTCACAGCCGCGGACGACCGCGACACGCCGCTGGTAGTCGTGGTCAATCAAACATTCGCCCGCCAATACCTGGGCACGGACCCGCTTCATTCGCGCCTCCGCTTTGGCGGACCCGAAGAGCCATGGCGCGAAGTCGTGGGCGTCGTCGCCGACCTGCAGCAATACTCCTGGGCGGACGTGAACACGGAGTTCTTCGTGCCCTTTGAACAAGACCCAGACTTCCGTGACAGCCCCAGTACGCATTTCGCCATGACCATCGTGGTGCGGTCTTCGGGCGCGGCAGGTTCCGCCGCGGCGGCATTGCGAGAGATCGTAGCCGACTTGGATCCAGCCATCCCTGTGGATAGGGTCATCACCCTGGATGATGCGGTCGACGCCGCGCTTTGGCAGCCTCGGCTGACAGCTTCGCTGATGGGCGCGTTCGGCTTCATCGCTCTCGTGCTCGCCGGGATCGGCGTTTACGGCACGGCGGCGCAAACCGTCGCGGCTAGGCGAACGGAGTTTGGCTTGCGCATGGCGCTCGGGGCGACGAATCGGCAGGTTCTTGCCCTGGCCGTGCAACGCAGCGTGCAGTTCGTTCTTGTCGGCATCGGCGTCGGCGCACTGGCGGCATGGTCCCTGTCGGATCTGCTCGCCGACCTGCTTTACCAAGTCAGCGCGCAGGATGGCTTGGTATTCGCCTCGGCCTGCTCGGTCTTGGGCCTAATCGGCCTCCTAGCGAGCTATTTGCCCGCGCGGCGGGCGGCCGCAGCGGACCCCGCGACGGCACTGCGTCGAGACTAGCCCCCGGCCTCTGTGACCATTCGTCCCAGTACGGACAGTAATCTTCAGGCGTGTTCGTAATAATCGGACGAGCATGCGTTCGGAAACATTCATCGTTGCTTCGTGTTTAGCATTGGCGCTTTCAGCATTCGCCGCACCCGGCTGGAGCGCGCCCGCTCCGCAGCAGATCGGGGAGGAGCCGGTGCGCACGGCGGCGGTAACCGCGACGGGCGACGAAATCGTCGTCGACGGCGCCCTCGATGAAGCGGCCTGGCGCCAAGCGCCGACAATCGGCAACTTGGTTCAGCGGATCCCTGTCGCTGGGGCCCCGCCGACCGAAAGAACCGAGGTCAAGCTGCTTCACGACGCGGACAATCTCTACGTCGGAGTCATGTGCTACGACTCCGAACCGGACCGGATTCTCGCGTCTCAGATGGCGCGTGACGCGTCGCTGAACTCCGACGACCGCATCAGTATCCTGTTTGACACCTTCCGCGACCAAAGCAACGCCTTCTACTTTTCAACCAACCCCAACGGCGCTCTGGTCGACGGCCTCGTCTTCGCCAATGGCGAGACGACCCAGGACTGGGACGCGATCTGGATTGTGAAGACGCAGAAGACCGAACAGGGTTGGAGCGCCGAGTTCGCGATTCCGTTCAAGAGCCTGAGCTTCCCGGCCGGATCGGACGTTTGGGGATTCAATTTCAGCCGCATCGTTCAACGCACACTGGAAGAGACTCGTTGGACGGGCGCCCGTTTTCAAACCCAGTTTTTCCAGGTTTCCGAGGCCGGCGAGATTACCAACCTGCAGGGCATGGAACAGGGCGTCGGCCTAGATGTGCGCCCTTTCGTCGCGCAGCGCTGGATTCACACCGCGGCCGACGGCAACGACGTGCTGCGCGGCAAGCCTGGCCTCGACCTTTTCTACAACGTCACGCCAAGTCTTCGGCTGTCAACGACCGTCAACACGGACTTCGGCGAAACCGAGGTGGACAACCGGCAGATCAACCTCACTCGTTTTTCTATCTTCTTCCCTGAAAAGCGAGCTTTCTTTTTGCAAGACGCCGGCGTGTTCAACTTCGCCACGACAGGCGTTGACCAGCCGGGAGGTGTGCCCGATCCCGGGGCCGAGATCTTCCCGTTCTTTAGCCGCCGGATCGGCATCATCGGCGGTCTGGAAGTCCCCATCGACTACGGCGTCAAGCTCACCGGAAAAGCCGGACGCACCGAGGTCGGCGTGCTGAACGTGCGCACCCGCGACGGCGCGGGCGTGGAGGACGCCGACATGTTCGTTGGCCGCGTCCGCCAGAATTTCTGGGAGCAGTCCTATGTCGGCGCGCTCGTGACCGCCGGCGATCCGGAGCGGCCGCAATCGGCCAATACGCTGGGCGCGGATATGCGCCTGGCAACCTCGAACTTTCTCGGCGGGAACCGCAACATGGTGGTCAACGCCTGGGGGCTTAAGAGCAACAACGAGGGCGTCGAAGACAAGAACGGCGCCTTCGGCTTTGCCGCCCACTATCCGAATGACCGCTTCGCGGGACAGATCCAGTGGCGCGAGATCCAAGAGAATTTCGATCCCGCCATGGGATTCGTCCAGCGCAGCAACGTGCGCATGCTGCGGCTAGGAGGCAGCTTCAACCCTCGTCCCAGCCGGCGCACCGGCATCCAGCAGATGTTTCACGATGTTTTCTATACGCGGTTCACGCGGCTCGACAACAAGCTCGTCGAAACCTCGAAGTTCCACATCACGATTGCCGACTGGCACTTCAACTCCGGCGACTCGATGCACGGCCTGTTCGACATGAGCCCGACCTACGAGCGTCTCTTCGAACCGTTCGAGATTTCGCCAGGCGTGGTCCTCCCCGCGGGCGAGTACCGCTTCACGCCGATCGGCTTCAACTTCGTTTCCGCTCAGAAGCGCCCTTTGCAAGGCAACCTCGGCATGTCCTTCGGCAATTTCTGGTCGGGTACGGCCAAGACGGTTACGGCGGGTTTGCGCTATCAGCTGCCGCCGAAGTTCACGATCAGTTTGAGCACCAACCAAACCTTTGCACGGCTGCCGCAAGGGAACTTCGTGGC
>CAMPKL010000278.1 GCA_946887065.1 uncultured Bryobacterales bacterium | reverse complement strand
AATTCCGGCGCGGTCCCGCCACTGTAATCGGCGAGCCGGTCCAAGAAGCCACTGAGGCGAAAGCTTTGGGAAGGTTGGATCGGCGCCGGCGAATCACCTGATTCGCTTGAAGCCGTAAGCCAGGAGACCTGCCTGAGAGCGTGTAGGCGCGTTTTTTCCGCGTGGAATACGGAGTGCTGCCATGACTGGACCTTCTCGGGCCATTGAGTTGTCGTCTTTTCGCCGTGGGGCGAAGGCGACCCTTTCTCTACAGTTGTAACGGCTTCTTTCTGTTTCGCTAGGAACATTCGCGCACTCACGTCGTTCGCCCACGGGTTTTCGGGCGAGGAGGCGAAAAGTGAGCATTGCAACGAAACGCGGAGACGCGGGCCAGACCGGCTTAGCCGGAGGCATTCGCGTGTCGAAGGCGTCGATGAGAGTCGAAGCGTACGGCACGGTCGATGAGCTGATTTCATCCATTGGATTCGCTCGGTCCATTTGTTCGGACGAAACAATCCGGACTCTTCTCAAAGAGGTGCAGAGAGAGCTCTTCAGTTTGGGCTCGGCGTTAGCGACGCCGCCCCAAAGCAGCAAGAAGCCGCCTGTGATTACGGCCGAGATGGTCGAGCGGCTGACGTCGGAGATCCACCGTATCGAGGCGGTCGAAGGCGTATTGGCTGACTGGTCGATACCCGGCGAGCACACGGCATCGGCGGCGTTGGATGTAGCGCGAACGATTTGCCGGCGTGCGGAACGCGGCGCCGTGGCGCTGCGGGAATCGGGCGAGGAGATCGCGCCGGAAATCTTGGCCTACCTGAATCGCCTGTCCGACCTGTTGTGGATTCAAGGCCGTCTGGTGGAATTCCACCAGGGTGTTGATGCCGGGTTGAGGACAGAGGGGAACGCTGGTCCGCGCTGGTCGCGCGCCTGGTAAGGAGGAGAGCCATGAAGAACTACAAAGTGATTTTCGCAGCGGTGTTGACGCTGCTCTTTACGGCCTCCGGACTGCGTGCCGACAGCGTAAGGGGCCGGGTGCTCGACCCGGATGGACTGGCTGTTGCGAATGCCCGGCTGCAACTGTTTGACCGCAACGGCGGAGAGCGCCGACGCGCGATTAGCGACGCGGAAGGCATTTACGCCTTCGTCAATTTGCCCGCGGGCAACTATTTGTTGGATGGCGAAGCGCCGGACGCGGCGCTAACGGGATCGCAAGAAGTCATGGTTCGCGGCGACGAGACGTTGGACTTGGAGTTAGCGATTTCGGGCGCCGATGTCGAGGTGATCGTGACGTCTTCGGGCACGCCGTTGCTGTTGACCGAAGTCGCCAAAGCGGTGGATGTGATTGATTCCCAAGAGATGGCCTTGCGCGACGAGTTCGCGCTGGGGGAGGCGCTGCGGGCGGTGCCGGGAGTACGCGTGCGGCAGTTGGGAGGACCAGGCAGCTTAACGACGTTGCAGACGCGCGGGATGCGGACTTCCGATACGGCGCTGCTGATTGACGGACTGCGCTTCCGCGATGCGGCCGGTTCGCAGGGCGACGCATCCGCTTTCTTCCAGGACATGCTGATTGTCGATACCGAGCGGGTGGAATTCATGAGAGGCTCGGGCTCGTCGCTCTACGGCTCGCACGCGATGGCCGGAGTGATCAACGTCAACTCCAGCCAAGGCGGAGGCAGGACGCACGGCGAGATTCGAACCGAAGGCGGCGGCCTTGGCATGCTGCGCGGCGTGGCGCGAGTGGGCGGCGGATTGGCGGAAGACCGGTTCGTCTACAGCGGCGGTTTCTCGCACTTGAACGTGATGGACGGCTACCGCGATCGATCGCCCTACCGCAATTCAAGTGTTCAGGGGTTCGCGAAATATCAGTTCACGCCGGGCATATCGCTAGGCGGCCGCCTGTGGGGTTCAGATGCATTCACAGCCGTAGCGGACAGCCCCGCATTCCCGAGCGAAGTCACGGCGAATTTTCCGGCGACGGGCGTCGTGCCGGCCATTGCCCTGCCGATCGATCAAGTGGAACGGTACGAGCAGGGGTTGCCGATCAATGCGGGGAATGCGACATTCGTGCCTTCGCCGATCGACCCGGATAGCCGCCGCGTGTCGTCATTCGCGGCGGGAGCGTTGATCTTGCAACATCAACTGACTCCCAACAGTTCGTACCGAGTGGCTTACCAGGCGGTGAATACCGGCCGCTCCCATCAAGACGGACCAGGAGGCTTTGGGGAGTTCAACCTATTCTCCGCGGACGCCAAGTTTGACGGCCGCACCGATGTCATACAGGTTCGGACCGACCATCGAGTCGGCGCCAATCATCTCTTCAGCGCTGGCTATGAGTTCGAGCGCGAGGAGTACTACAACTTCAATACGGACGGAAGTCCGAACGCGGTGACGAGCGAGATCGACATCAACCAACGCAGTCATGGACTCTTCGCTCAGGATCAGATGCGGTTCCTTGACGGACAACTGCACGTGTCCCTGTCGGGCCGAGCGCAGTTCTTTGAGATAGGAGTCCCGAACTTTGGCGGAACTTCGAATCCATACGACGAGGTTGAGTTAGAGACGCCGCCGTCTTCTTACACTGGAGATGCGGCAATAGCTTATTTCGTTCGGCAAAGCGGGACCAAGGTGCGCGCTCATACCGGGAACAGCTATCGCGCCGCATCGGCTTATGAGAGGTTCGGCGCGTTTCTGTCGGAATTTTTCAACGGCTTCTACGGCGACCCGCGGTTGAGCTCTGAGCGGTCCGTTTCAGTCGATGCTGGAATCGATCAGTGGCTCGCCGATTCCCGCATCCGGCTAAGCGGCACGTTCTTTTACACCGAGCTGCAAGAATCCATTATTTTCGCAAACACCATCTCCGGCGGGCCGGATCCGTTCGGCCGCTTCAGCGGCTATGCGAATGGCCGCGGAGGAGTCGCTCGCGGCGTCGAGCTGAGCGGTGAGGCTTCGCCGACGTCCAGTACGCGCTTCCGCGCTTCCTACACCTTCACGAACTCGGATTCGAGGACACCCCGCATCGGCGCCGACTACTTCGGCATTCCGGCGCAGTCGGACCACCTCGTCTCGCTAACGGCGACGCAATGGATTTCCGAGCGCTTCCATGCGACATTCGACTTTTTCGCCGCGAGCGAGTATTCGTTCTCGCCCTTCGGCGCCATGAACCGCCGGATGATTTTCGACGGGCCGGTCAAGGCGGACATCGTCTTTGGCTATGAGCTGCCGCTGACGGATTCGCGGAGCGTCGAATTCTACGGCAAGGTCGAGAATGTGTTCGACAACCAATACTATGAGACCGGCAACGGCTCGCCGGGCGCGTGGGCGATCGGCGGGATGAGGTTCAAATTCTGATGTTTACGAGGCGAGGGTGAGGAAGCTAGCGGGAAACTTGCTGGCGGCGGGGGGAGCGGCGGTGGTCGCCGCTCTCTTCATCTTTGCTTTTCGCTACGACGGCGATTTGCAGCAACCGACACGCACCCGGCTGGCGGACACCGCGGGTGCGGAAGGCGATCCTTTTCCGCGAACGATCACGGACCATTACGGCGATGAATTGACATTGGAGCGGGCGCCGCAGCGGATCGCTTCGCAGGCGTTGACGATCGATCACTTCTTGTTGGCCACCGTTCCGCCCGACAGGATCGTGGCGATGAGCAACTACGCTCTAGATGAGCGCTATAGTTTCGCGGTGGATGAGGCGCAGAGAGCGGGAGCGGTTGTCGCAACCGATGTCGAGGCGGTTGTGTTGCGCGCTCCGGACGTGATGTTGGCGGCGCACAGCGCTCGCGCGGACCAGGTGGAGCTGGCGCGGTCGGCGGGAATTCCCGTGATTCGGCTGTTGACGATTTTTGACGATTTCGATCAGATCGCCGAGCAGTTGACGATGATGGGGCGCATCACGGGTGAGGACGGGAAGGCGCGTTCTGTGGTGGCGGAGATGCGGCATAGAGCGGCGGCGGCGAAGGCTCTCAGACCAGCAAACGCCAAGCCTGTACGCATTTTGGCGTTGACGGTTTACTCGTCGAGTTACGGCAAGGGTTCGCTGTTCGAGTACATCGTCAACGAGCTTGGGGCGGTGAACGTGGGCAGCGAAAAGGGGCTGGGGCCGTATGGGCAGATCAGCGCGGAGCAAGTAGCGTCATGGAACCCGGATTGGATCGTGGCGGGCGCCGAGAACGCATCGATTGAGGAAGTGCGCAACCGGATGATGAAAGACCCCGGAGTCTCAGTGACGGAGGCGGGCCGCACTGGGCAAGTGCTTGTCGTGCAGAACCGCGAGTTCCTCACGATGTCGCAGCACTCCGTGGAGTTGATGGAGAGTATTGCCGCAGCGATTTATGGGGAGAGCCGGTGAGCCAGACGACCGTTGCGACGGCGCCCGTGGTCAGCCTTCCGAGGCCGAGGGCGGTCCTGTTGTATTTCCCGACCGTGTGCGTGCTGCTGGCGATTGCCGTTGTCGCGGGGATTTCCATTGGCTCGACGTACATCGCTTGGGAGACGGTGGCACGCGTCCTTGCTGCACACCTGTTGCCGACGGGTTGGGTGGACGTCAGCGGAGTGACGCAGGCCGAAGAGGTCATCATCTGGATGATTCGCGTACCACGCGTCCTGGTGGCGGGGCTGGCGGGAGCTGCGCTGGCCGTCGCCGGGACACAGATGCAGGGCATGTTTCGGAATCCCCTGGCGGAGCCGAATGTCGTCGGCGTAAGCGCTGGCGCAGCGTTGGGCGCAGTGGTTTCCTTCGTCACGGGGCTAGCGGCTGCGTCTTCGATGTGGCTGCCGCTGTGCGCATTCGTCGGCGCGCTGGGAGCTTTGGCTGTGGTCTATTCAATTACGGCTCGAGCGGGGCGCACGCCGGTGGCGACTTTGTTGTTGGCCGGAATCGCCTTGAGCGCATTGCTGAGTTCGGTGACGACGCTTCTGGTGTCGTTGAGTTTTGTGGATTGGCAGGTTTCGGCGGAGATCGTCTTCTGGTTGATGGGCGGGTTGGATAGCCGTACCTGGACGCATGTGTGGATCTGCCTGCCGTTCGTAACGCTGGGAACCTTCGTTGCACTTTGGTATACGCGGGATTTGGACTTGATGCTGCTCGGCGAAGAGACGTCGGCATCGTTGGGCGTGAACGTGGAGAGGGTCAAAAAAACCGTGCTGACGACCTCGGCCCTATTGACCGGCGCTGCGGTTTCGGTGAGCGGCGTGGTCGGATTTGTCGGCCTGGTTGTGCCGCACGCGATCCGGCTTATTGTGGGACCGTCGCATCGCGTGTTGGTCCCGGCCAGCGTGGTGACCGGCGCACTGTTCATGATCGGCTGCGATTTGCTGGCCCGGACGATTCATCCGCCGACGGAGATCCGGTTGGGAGTGGTGACGGCGGCGTTCGGTGCGCCGTTCTTCTTGTACCTGCTGAGGCAGCGCGGCAAAGCGCTGGGATACTTTTGAGCGGCCTGAGCATCACGAACGCCGGGGTGCGGATCGACGGCCGTTGGCTGGTGCAGGGCGTGAGCTTTGCTGTTGATCGGGGGGCAGTGACGGCGTTGGTCGGACCGAACGGCTCGGGGAAGTCCACGATTCTGCGTCTGCTGGCAGGTTTGTGGGAAGCGACGGAGGGCAATGTCGAGTTGGACGGCGCACCGTTGCGCAAGATGCGGCGGCGCGATGC
>CAMPKL010000277.1 GCA_946887065.1 uncultured Bryobacterales bacterium | reverse complement strand
ATACGATCGCTGCCGCCGCCCAAGGCCGCCGCTCGCGGTAGACGATAAACCCCCACAGTCCCAACAGAAAGAAAACGGCCGCGAGCAGTTCCGAACGGCTGCTGATATACGCGACCGATTCGGTCTGGACAGGCGACAGCAGGAAGAGCAGGGGAACCCCGTAAACGAATAGGTCGCCGTTCGCTGTGATACGCTCCGGAATTTTGCCGGCCGCGAACAGCGCAGCCAGCATTCGCCACAAAATGAGAGCGTTCAAGCAATGAAGCAGAATGTTGGTGACGTGAAAGCTGCCTGGGTCGAGTCCGCCAAGCCGCGAATTGAGCAGGTAGCTCATGGTCACGATCGGCCGCTCGGGTCCAATCAGCATGCTGAAACTCGGCGTGCGTACGGGTCCCCCTGGCTCCAGCAAGTCGTAGTCATCAAGGATGTACCCGCCCGCCGTCGCGGGCCAGTAGGCCGCCACGCCCACGACGATCACCAGTAGGGCGAACGCCCACGGCAGGTAGCGCAATCGGCTGGCCGGCGTAGGCTTGCCGGCAGCCTTCTTTGCAGGCGATTGTTGTCGTTTCGCGCTCATGCGCTCGCTAGACGTCGTAGTGGTTCCAAACGCCGTCCCACTTGCCCTGTGCCTTCAACAGCAGTTCGATCACGTCACGAACGGCGCCGCTCCCTCCCGGCGAGGGAATCCGGTAGTGGACCAGGTCCAAGATTTGCTGACGAGAATTAGAAGGCGCCGCTGAGAGTCCGGCACGCTTGAGGATCGGCAGATCCGTGACGTCGTCGCCTACGTAGGCGATCACTTCCGGACTATAGCCTGTCTCCGCCAGCACCTGATCGAACAGCGGCAGCTTCTCCGTGTTGCCTTCGAACAGGAACCGCATGTGCGCCGAGCGAGCCCGTTCGCGAACAGCAATGCCGCCCCGGCCGGAGATGATGCCCGTTTCGATTCCGTTGCGGTACGCCCACTGCAAGGCGATTCCGTCTTGCGTATCGAAGCACTTCGTCTCGCCGACGGTCCCGTCGGGATTCGGCAAGAAATAGACGCGTCCGTCGGTGAGCACGCCGTCACAGTCCATAAGCAACAGCTTGATCTTTGAGGCGCGCGCCAGAACGTCTTCTGAATGGGAGGGAGCGGTCATAATGTAACCCACGATTGTATCGTGGTTGCCTCGCTGGTTATTCTCTTAGCCGCTCCGACTCAAGCCGGCAACGCCGGTCCGGGTCGGTCACGAATATCAACGGCCGCAAGGCCTCGAACTGACGATCCGAGAGGCGGGGCATGGCCCGAAGCTCCTCGATACAGCGAAACTTTCCATTCTTGCGCCGAGTCTCGATCATCCAGCCGGCCCGCTCCGGTCCAATGCCCGGCAGGGTTTCTAATTCCGCTTTTGAGGCCAAATTGATTTCTAACTTCGGCTGAGGTTCCGATGACTTGTCCTGTGCGTGAACCAAGCAAGGCGCAAATAGCGTCAACATCAAGAAAATTGAACTCTTCATCCCGGCCACAACTGAGCTTTGCATAGTCGCTGCCCACGTCATGACCATTAACTTAGCCCGGGCCGTCGTGCTTGTTAGGAAACTGCCGGCGCAGTTGGGCGATCCGATCCCGCAGTGCCGCAGCCTGCTCGAACTCGAAAGCCTTGGCGGCCTCCGTCATTCGCTTCTCAAGTTGACCGATGAGCAGCCATCCTTCCGCTTCCGTTTCCGGTTGATTCTCTTCGGCATCCTCGGGAAGCGCCACCTGGACATAATCGGCTTCGACAATGCGGGCCAGAGTCATATCTATGGGCCTCGAAATACCTTGAGGAGTAATCCCGTTCTCCTCGTTATAGGCGCGCTGAACTTCTCTGCGGCGGTCGGTCTCTTCGATAGCACGCTGCATGCTGTCAGTCATGTTGTCGGCATAAAGCAGGGCGCGTCCGTTGATGTTTCGAGCCGCCCGGCCAATCGTTTGGATGAGCGCCCCGGTTGAGCGCAAAAATCCTTCCTTGTCAGCGTCCAAGATTGCCACCAACGAAACCTCTGGCAAATCGAGTCCCTCCCGCAGCAAGTTGACGCCGATCAGGGCATCGAACTCGCCGCGGCGCAGATCCTGTAGGGTTTTGACGCGATCGAGCGTGTCGACTTCCGAATGCAGGTAACGGCATTTCACTCCGGCCTCGGCGTAGTACTCAGCCAAGTCCTCGGCCATTCGCTTGGTCAACGTCGTGACCAACACGCGCTCGTTCTTTTCGGCCCGTATGCGGATCTCCTCCAACAGGTCATCGACCTGCCCTCTTACGGGGCGAATCTCAACCGGCGGATCCAGCAATCCCGTGGGGCGAATCACTTGCTCGACGATTACGCCGCCCGAGCGGGAAAGCTCGTGCGGGCCCGGGGTCGCCGAAACAAAGACAGCTTGACCGATGCGGTTCTCGAACTCCTCAAACGTCAAAGGGCGATTGTCCATCGCGCTCGGCATCCGAAATCCGAACTGCACAAGATTCTCTTTGCGCGCGCGGTCGCCCTTGTACATGCC
This sequence comes from uncultured Bryobacterales bacterium, assembly GCA_946887065.1. The sequence goes on along the minus strand of CAMPKL010000277.1, from coordinate 3,116 downwards.
CCGAAGCTGCGGCACCGTCTGGTGACTCTCGTCGATGAAAAGCAGCGCGTCTTGGGGTAGGTAGTCCAGCAGCGTCGGCGGAGGCTCGCCAGGCAAACGACCCGAGAAGTGCCGCGAGTAATTCTCAATCCCGTGGCAATAGCCGATCGCTCGCATCATCTCGATGTCGAACTGCACGCGCTGGCTCAGCCTCTGCGCCTCGAGAGGCTTGTCGTTCTTGTGCAACTCGGCAGTCCACCAATCCAGTTCCTCCAGGATCGACACGACCGCCTGGCTACGCATTTCATCCGACATGACATAGTGCGAAGCCGGGTAGATCGGCAGACGCTGATAGGTTTGGCGCGCTTGACCGGCGATCACGTCGATCTGCGAAAGTTTGTCCACCTCGTCGCCCCAAAGCTCAATTCGATAGGCGTAATCGTCATAGGTCGGCTGGACTTCAATGACGTCGCCGATCACTCGAAACGTGCCGCGCTCCAGTTCGCCGTCGCGTCGTTTGTAGAGGATCTTGACCAGTTGCCGCACGATGTCCTCGCGCTTAATCTTTTGCCCTTTCTCCAGCATGAGCAACATGCCGTAGTAAGCTTCGGGCGAACCAAGACCGTAAATGCAACTGACGCTAGCGACAATCAAGCAGTCGCGGCGTTCAAACAACGACCGGGTAGCGGACAGGCGCAGCTTGTCTAACTCGTCGTTAATGGTGGCTTCTTTTTCGATGTACGTATCGCTCGTCGGCATATAAGCCTCCGGCTGATAGTAGTCGTAATAAGAAACGAAATATTCCACTGCGTTAGTCGGAAAGAATGATCGAAACTCGTGGTACAGCTGCGCCGCGAGAGTCTTGTTGTGCGCGAGAATCAGAGCCGGCCGATTCAATTCCTCAATAACCTTCGCCATGGTGAAGGTTTTGCCAGAACCGGTGACGCCGAGCAGCGTCTGATAATCGTCACCGTCGCGAATTCCGCGGACGAGCGATTCGATGGCCGCTGCTTGATCGCCGCGCGGCTCGTAATCGGAAGCCAACTGGAACGGCGGAGAGTTCGCCGGGACTAAGGCGGAAGTCGTCATGTCGCTATTGCGGTTGCTCGATCAGGGCCAGCAGCACCCGGTCCGGGTCGAGGCGGACTTGTTGAACTCTTTCCGGGATCGCGAACGAAAATTCCGTCGCAGGCCCATTGGTGCGCAATTGCTTCCTGACGGCCCCTCCCGCCGTCTGCAACTCAAGCGTAACCGGAGCAGCGAAATAGTCCGGAACGCCCGTCTGCTCAATGACGCCGCTGACGCGTCCTTGTTCTTGGGACCAACGCACCTTCAAGCGCGGAATGCCGATTCCGTATACCCATTGATCGAAAAACTCTTTGAGTGCCGGGTCAGCCGAACCAGCGGGTAGATATGCGGCTGCGGCCTCGCGAAAGTCTTCGGTGCTGATATTACGGTCAGCAAAATCCGTGGGCAGTGCGGACAGCAGTTTCGCGAATGACTCGGGGCCAATCGCCGAACGAATCATATGCATAATCCAGGCCCCTTTGCCGTAAACGATGGCGGCCATCGCTCTCGGAAAACGAGATGACGTCAATCGATCGCCGAGAATAATCGGTCCCGCGGATTCATTCGTGTTGCCGTCGCTATTCTCGCGCAGTAGGTCCTCAAGGTAGTACGACAAAAGACGTCCGACCGTGGCCGGACCCGACTGTCGCTCAAGATAAAGCAGCGCGCTATAAGTTGCCAGCGCCTCGGCAAGCCACGAATCCAACTGGTCGTTGACCGTAACTCGATTGCCCCACCACTGATGGGAAATCTCATGCGGGAACAAAGCTTCCTTGTAGAAGGACCGCTGCTGATCCGTCAGGTTCACAAGCGGCGGTTTCAGGGGATCCAGGTAACTCAACGTCGGCGCATACACTAGCCCTGGAAATCCCTGTCCATAGCCGTTGGGGATCGGCGTAATCGACACGGCTCGCGATACGGGCGGCCCGAACTGGCCGAGAAAATACGCAAACGAACTCGCTACTGTGTCCGCGAGTTTGCCGATCTGTTCGACCGGGGCCTGGGCCGATTCGGCCGGAAGCCGTAATACATTCTGCCCGCCTCGGTCGATCGGACTGCGGCGTGAGCCCGGTGAGATCGGCGCCGTGATGATTTGCTCTCTTGGTTGGAAACGCGACTCAAGTTCCCGATTCGCCAAAATCTCCAGCCGATACTCTCCGATCTCGCGAACTTCGGACACATAGCGGCCCAAGTTGAAGCCGGCCAGTTGAATTGGATCCTCCGTCTCGTAGACCGAGGTCTTTTGCTGACCTTCTTCAGTGGTCTCGCGCAGAATCCCAGTAGCCCGCAGATCCAGGGTCGCCGGGTAGTGAAATGTCAGCCGGTAATCGCTCGGCTCGAACCGGCCCCGTGGGTACCAATTCGTTCTGCTGCCGACCAGATAAACGTCGTTATCGGTGTGGTCAACGACGCGGCCCTGATAGCGGAAACGGATATTCAAGACCGCGCCAGGCTCGCGCGGCTCGGGCAAAACCAACAGCGCCGTGCTGTAGTCCAAGTCCCCGGGCAGTGCAGGCCCCCCGGCATCATGCAGAAACTCAGCAGGCTCGCCATCGACGGTGATCTCACTGATTTCCAGCCTTCTGGAAAGGCTAAAAGGGAATGTGCGTCGCCCTGGCTCCGTCACCACAAATTTGGCCGAAGCTACAACTGCAATGGAAAGGTCATCGGCGAGTGTCACGTCGAGGTCATAGGCTTCGACGCGGCCGCCAAAAGCGAATGGTTCACGAATACCCTCGCGAATGGAACGAGCCGGGAAGCGGGTCCAAATTTCTTGATAGACGGCGTTGTCCTTACGGACGGTCTGGCCGATCGAGATGTGATCGCCCTCTGCGCGCGGATCAATCACGACGTCAAAACGCGACGTGGCGCCGCCGAGCGCGGCTGCCAAAAAACCATCCGACTTCGGTATGTCGGCCAACAGATCGACCGCTAATCGAACCGAGGCGCCATCCAGCAGATTCCGAAAAACCGGAGTCCATCTCCGGCTTAAGACGGCGCCTTGATCTCGGTCCGCACCGTCGGGGGAACTCGCCTCGAGTCCTTCCCGCAGTACGTCAGCGGTATCG
>CAMPKL010000276.1 GCA_946887065.1 uncultured Bryobacterales bacterium | reverse complement strand
ATGCGCGGCCTGCTCATTGCAGGGTTCTCTGATCTAGTTCGCCGGGCGCCGTGGTGGGATCGATGCGCACGCGGCGATAGCCTTCGAGCGGGAACGTTTTGGGGCGGCCGTCGCTTTGCCACCAGATGGTGAGATCGACGCGGGTCAACATGGTGCCTCCGGCTGCGGCGTTGAAGTCCACTTCGACCGGCGTAATCCGAGCTTGCCAACCCGTGAGGGGGTCGATGGCGCCTTCGAGCGGCTGGTTCAGGACCGGCGGATCGACAGTCAACAACTCGTCCATTTGCGCGCGGGCCAGCATGGCGGCGCGGTCGTATTCGCGGATGCGCGCGGAGTTCGATAGCGACTGCGAGGTGAGAGAAAGCAACCCGACGACGGTGAGGCCGGTCAGCGCCGTGGCGACGATCATTTCGAGCAGGCTGAAGCCGGATTGATTACTTCGCGGCATTACCGTCCCAATCCTCAGGCACGCCGGTGAAAACGTTGACCTTGATGCCCGCACGTCCGCCGCTCTCGGCCTCAAGCATGAGGCGGAAGTCGGGAGATGGGGCGCCGGGGTAGAGCAGATAGCGCTGTGGCTCCTCCATTTCGGCAACGTGCAGGCGATTGGAGAGATCGAATGATGCGCTCCAGTCGTTGCCGACCGAAGCGGCTCGCAGTTCGTTCGCTTGGGGATCGACCGTCACTTGCACGGGAGTCTGGAAGCGGTCGGCGCGTTGCCGGGCGGCGGACCAGAAACTGCCGACGCGGTCGACGGCGGTCTTGAGGCGGATGCCGTCGAGGCCGGAAGTCACATTAGGGAAGGCGATGGTCAAAACGATGGAGACGATGCCCACAACGACGAGCATCTCGATCAGCGTGATGCCGCTCGTCGAGCTAAATCGCGTGCTTGTGGGCGCGTGGTTCATTGCCAGCTGTTGATGTCGGCATTAGCTTCTTCGCCGCCGGGCTGTCCGTCGGCGCCGTAGCTGATTAGCTCGGGGTCGGAACTGTTCTCGCCTGGGTAGCGGTAAACATACGGCGTCCCCCAGGGGTCGAGCGGAATATCTTTGGTGAGGAAGGGCCGCACGGCGTCGAGGCCTTGCTCTTGCGTCGGGAAGCGGCCGTTCTCGATGTTGTAGCGCTGCAGCGCGGACATCAAGGATTCGATCTGCGTCCTGGCGGCGGTGACGCGGCCTTGCTCCAGAGCGGGTGTCAGCCGCTGGTAGGCGATCGCCGAGAAGAGAGCGATGATCGTGATGACGACGAGCATCTCGATGAGCGTGATGCCGGCCCGCCGGTTGCGTCGTGTTCGTTGTTGCTTGTTCATAGGAACTCTTACATACCTAACTGGTTGATGCTGGTGATGGCGAGCATCACGCTTAAGATCATGGCGCCGACGATGACGCCCATGACGAGAATGACGGCGGGCTCGAAGAGCGCGGTGAAGCGCTTGACGGCCTCCTTGGTGTCCTTCTCGTAGATGTCCGCCATGCGGTTGAACATTTCATCGAGACGTCCGGTTTCTTCGCCGACGGTCAGCAGGTGACCGGCCAGCGCGGGGAACATCTGCGTCTTCTTCATCGGCGAGGCGATGCCTTCGCCGCGCTTGACGCCCTTGGCTACGAAGTCCAGCGCGCCGGCGAGAAGGCGGTTCGACATGACGCCTTTCGTGATGGAGAGGGCCTGTACGAGCGGCACGGAGTTTTGAACAAGCGTACCCATGGCGCGGGCGAAGCGTGCAGTATCGGCCTTGAGCAGGGCCTGGCCAAGCAACGGAATGCGCAGCTTGAAGCGATCCCACTTGAGGCGGCCTTCTTCGGACTTAGTCCAGTTGCGGATGCCGAAGCCGGCGGCAATGAGCAGCGCGATGAAGGGGAAGCCGAAGGTTTGGACGACGTTGCTTAGTGTCAGCAAGATCTGCATCGGCAGAGGCATGGCGATGTTCGAGTCGGCGAACGCCTCGGCGAATCGCGGGATGACGTAGCGCAGCAGGATGAAGATCGAAGCCGAACCGACACAGACGAGCAGCGCCGGGTAGGTTAACGAACTGACGATGTAGCCGCGCAGTTCGTCGCGTTCGCGCTCGAAGTCGGCGAGGCGGTCCATGACGATCGAGAGCGAGCCGGAGACTTCGCCGGCGCGGACCATCGAGATATAGAGCTCACTAAAGACGTCCGGCTCCGCGGCTAGCGTGTCGGCGAAGCTCTTGCCGCCGCGCAGCGTCTTTTGCAGGTTTTGCACGACGGCTTTGAATTGCGGACGCTCGGTAAGTTCGGCGGTGATTTCGAGCGAGCGGTCGAGCGTGACGCCGGCGTTCAGCAACGTGGCGATCTCTTCGGTGAAATGGAGCAGGTCAGAGGATTTGGCTTTGCGGCCCAGGCCAGGGATGGAGAGGGAGAAGCCGCCGGGTTTTTCGGCGCCGATGAAGATGGGCGTGAGGCCCTGCTTGCGGAGTTCACGCGCGGCGGCGCGGTCGTCGTCGACGGTGAGGGTGCCGAGGCGAGTGCGTCCGTCGGCGGCCAGGGCTTTGTAGTGGAAGATGGCCATGGGTTATTGGCGCTCCCAGCGAGCGGCGGAGAGGCGGAGTAGGGTTGAAGAAGAATAAGAAGAGCCGCGCGCTGGGACAACGTTTACCCAGGGCTCACGCCCTGGGCTAATTAGACTTCCTTGTAGCCCAGGGCGTAAGCCCTGGGACAAGGCTATTGAACTACCAAAGACGTTCATTCTCGAACTCAATCTCGTTCCTCTTGAGCAGGGAGACGTACTCGGACTCAAAGTCGACGCGCTTGTGATGCTCTTCCTGTCCTTCGATGTACGCCGCAACGCGCGATTGCATCGACTTGCTGACACTGAATGCGGCGTAACCGTTTTGCCAGGAGAAATGACGCAACCGCTCAGACCTTAACCAACGAGAAGAATTCGTCTTGAGGACGCGGACTAGGTCGGCGGGTGCTGAAGTTGGTTTCAATTCCAACAAGAGATGGACATGATCGAGCCCGCCGCCTACGGCAATCAACCGCGCTTCTTTGTTGTGAGCGACATCCGCCAGATACGAATACAAATCCCCTCTCACTTCGCTTGTTAGATCTTTCCCGCGATCCTTCGTCGAAAAAACGACGTGAACCAGCAGATTGGTGAATGCGTGGCTCATATTCTCGTAGCCCAGGGCGTGAGCCCTGGGAGCGGAAGAGGAGCGGATGACTTCACTTGGGTTTCCTGGACCCAGGGCTCACGCCCTGGGCTACAAGGACCCATTACTGCTGGTTCCCGTCTCACTTCTAAAACTCCTGCGTCACGCGGATGACTTCCTCGACGGTCGTGACGCCGTTTTCGATCTTGAGCCAGCCGTCTTCGCGTAGGCTGCGCATGCCGCGGCGGCGGGCGCATTCGGTGAGGACACCGGCATCAGAATCCTTCATGACCAGGTTGCGGATCTCGTCGTTCAACTCCATCAGCTCGAAGATGCCTTGGCGTCCGCGGTAGCCCATGCCCGAGCAATTGTCGCAGCCGGCGCCGCGCCAGGTGCGGATGCGGCGGCCTTCGGGATTGACGATGTCGTCGGCGGCGACGCGGCACTTGGGGCAGATCGATCGCACTAACCGTTGCGCAAGCACTGCAACGACGGACGACGTAATCAGATAATTCTCGACCCCCATGTCGGTCAGTCGAGTGACGGCGCTGGGGGCGTCGTTGGTGTGCAGCGTCGAATAGACGAAGTGACCGGTGAGGGCCGAGCGGATGGCGATGTCGGCGGTTTCGCGATCGCGGATCTCGCCGACCATGATCACGTCTGGATCTTGGCGCACGATGTGACGCAGGCCGGCGGCGAAGGTCAGCCCGATGTTCGAGTTCACATGGATCTGGTTGATGCCGTCCATCTGATACTCGACGGGATCTTCGATGGTGATGATCTTTTTCTCGGCGGTGTTGATCAGCTTGAGCGCGGAGTAGAGCGTCGTCGACTTGCCGCTGCCGGTGGGGCCGGTCACCAAGAAGATGCCGTGCGGCAGGCCGGTGAAGTACTCCATGCGCCGCAGCATGTGGTCGTCGAAGCCGAGTTTGCCGAGTTCATAGAAGTCTGTTGCCGAGCGGTCAAGCAGACGCATGACGACGGACTCGCCATAGAGCGTCGGCAGGGTCGAGACGCGCAGATCGACTTCGTGCCCCATGACCTTGATCTTGATGCGGCCGTCTTGCGGCAGGCGGCGCTCGGCGATGTTCAGCCGGGCCATGAGTTTCAAGCGCGAGATGATCGCGGCGCGCAGTTCTCGCGGAGGCGATTCTTGCTCGCGGAGTACGCCGTCCACGCGGAAGCGTATGCGGAACTCTTTCTCAAACGGCTCGACGTGAATATCGGACGAGCGCATCTCGAGAGCGCGAGCGACCAACACATTGACGAAGCGAATGACCGGCGCTTCGCTGGCCATGTCGCGCAGATGTTCGATCTCGGTCGCGTCGGCTTCGTCGGAGCCGAACTCGTGGCGCGCTTCGTCCTCGGCTTCTTCGCCGTAGAGACGGTCGATGGCGTCGAGGATCTCCGTCTCGGCGCCGAGCGCGGCGACGATATCGCAGCCGGAGAAGCGCCGGATGACGGCAATAGTTTCGAAGTCGAGCGGGTCGGCCATGGCGACCCAGAGGCGATTGTCTTCCTTCGCGATCGGAAGGAAGCGGAACTGCCGCATGAATCGGGCGGTGAGCCGTTCGACGACGATGGGGATTTCAGGGAATTGGCTGGGGCCAAGCAGGTCTAGATTGAGCTGCTCGGCGAGCGTGGTGAGAACGTCGCGCGGGGCGACAAAGCCAAGATCGATAAGGATGCGCCCGATGCGGTCGTTGCGTTCCTTCTGGAGTTCGAGCGCTTTCTCCAAGTCGTCGGTATCGAGCAGACCTTTGGCGATCAGCATCTCGCCCAAACGGCGCGGCCGCGCGCTGTAGGAGGGTTGAGCCGCTGCCAGGACCTGGGCGGATGGATCGGTTGTCGACATGGAAGCTAGAAGTAACGAATGTTGAGCCGGGAACGCAGGTCAGCCAACGGCAAGGCGCCGCTCTTGGCTTGGCCCAGAACGCTCTTGGCCGCGGCCATCACCATCTGCCGCGGCAGTTGCGTGAGATCTTCCCAGGCGAAGTGGAACAACGAGACGGCCAGGGCGATTTTCTCATCGGCGGGCAGAGCGGGGATTAGGCCGGAGAGTTCGATTAGCAGCTCGCGCGTGCGCAACTCCAGGGTTTCGATGCGCTGGCGCTTGCGGATATTGATTTGGTGAATCTCTTCGTCGCTATACGAGCGGCGGAATGGGCTCAGGGCGCCCACCGGAGCAATATTGACCTGAACAGTGAAGACGACGCCATAGCCTTCTATGTAGGCGCCGCGAGGGTAGCCGAGGACTGCCATCGGAGCTTCCGAGCCGACGGCGGCGAATCTCTGGTCAATCACCTGTTCGGCCTCGATCAATTGATTACGCAAGGTGCCGGATGCCGCATCGACTTCTATGGCGCCGGCGGCGGCAACTGCAACCAACGCGAGTAGGAGAGTTCGAAACCACATGGGCGTCACCTTGACACCATCGCCAGGTCCGGCATGCCGTTGAGAAGTTGCTCTAGATCGCTGCGCAGCATCCGGTAGCCCATGCGAGCATCTTCATCCACGGCGGCGACGTC
>CAMPKL010000275.1 GCA_946887065.1 uncultured Bryobacterales bacterium | reverse complement strand
GAGCAAGCTGCATCGTCTCGCGCATACTCTCGTATGCATCTCAATCAATAAGCGTGAGGCCCGTTCATCGGGCCGAACTCCGCGCGCGTGAAGCTGACAGCGGCGTAGGACGATCGGGTGATGCATCGAGCATCAACCAATCGTTCGAAGGTGTGGATATGCCGCACCACAACGGTTCAACTGACACCGGGGCGATCTTAGACTGTTTCTGCGCGCCAGGGTAGCGAGATGTGCTTTTGTGCGTACAAACCAAAACCCTCCGGTTTTGTTTTGCACTTCAAAAGCGATCTCGACAAGGGAGAACCTTAGGTTCTCCCGTTGTATCCCTCTCCTGGCGCGGTCTGGTTGTCACAACGCTGAACGGTTATGACTCGCCCGCGCAAGAAAGACGACGCACGTGCTCGCCGTCTCATCGTTCGCATTAACGATGAGGAGCAAGCCCGCATCCGCGCCCAGGCGCGCGCAGCGGGCCTGCCAGTGAGCGAGTACGTGCGCCGCGCATCCGTGGATGGACGCGTCACGGTGCACCGGGAGTCGGCCTACGGCATGTCCCTGGCCAGCCAACTCCGGCGCATCGGCGTCAACTTGAATCAGTTGACCAAGCTCGCCCACATCGACGGCGAGTTGCCGCCTGAGCTGCCCGCTCTGTGGCGCAAGCTCGACGTGCTGCTCGATCGCATCCTTCGCGCAGGAGACGTGGAACGTCGATGATCCCGCGCGAAGCCGGCCGAGGCCGTTCCTTCTTGGGAGCCGGCAAATACTACTTGCAGGACAAGGGCGCAGCATCCAACGAGCGCGTCGGATTCACGCACACGGAGAACGTTCCGACCGACGATCCGCACAAGGCGTTGAAGTGGATGGCCTGGACGGCGATGAACGCTGAAGACCTTAAGCGCGAGTCCGGGGTGACCATGAACGGCCACTCGTGCGGTAAACCCGTGTTTACCTTCTCGCTTGCCTGGCACCCCGAACAACAACCCGAGAGACGGGAGATGATCGGCGCCGGGCGGACGGCGCTCGAAACGCTCGGCCTTGCTCATCACGAAGCATTGATGGTCAGCCACACCGACCGCGAGCATCCGCACCTGCATGTCATCGTCAACGTAGTCGATCCCGAGACTGGCAAGGCCAATCGCTTGTCGTTCTCGCGCAAGAAGCTGTCCGAATGGGCCGAAGACTACGAACGCCAACACGGCAAGATCTATTGCGACCAACGGGTGGAAAATAATGCCAAGCGGCAGCAGGGCGAGTACGTCAAATACCGAGAGCCCGAAGTCGATCTCAAGACTCAGATCACCGAGCTCTACCGACGATCCGACAGCGGTGCGGCCTTTCAGGCCAGCCTTGCCGAGCTTGGTTTCACCTTGGCTCAGGGCAAGCGTATCGTCTTGATAGACGCCGAAGGCAAAATCTACAGCTTGTCGCGTCAGATCGATGGAGTGAAGGCCAAGGATCTCCGAGCCCGTCTTGATGGATTGGACTTGCCTGAAGTTGAAGCGGTAACCGTCCGAGAGACTGCTGCCGACAGAACCCATGATTCAGAACAACCAATCGAAGTCCAAGAGACCGACGACGAAGCACCGACCGAAGCCGTGGATCGAGATCAACAGGATCGCGACTGGAACGAGTCCATCATTGATGCTGCAATCGCCCACGACGAAATCCAAAGAAACGCTCGCGGCGGCGACGACATTCAGTCCGGCGATTCACGCACTCATGTCCCCGAGCGCCCTAAGAAGCCGAACCGGCTGCGAAAAGAGTTTCCGTTGCCCGCGCGACCGCAGCCGAGTCCGCACCGGATCAACGCGCTCCAAGATCGGCATCACGTTGAGCTGAGCCGCTTCTATGAAGAGTATTCACAAGCCCGCTCCCGTCTCAACGCCAATTTGGAAAGCCAGTACGGCGCCCACGAGCGCGAGCTTCGCTACGAAGCCGACCGTCTACAAAGCGTGCTCGACAACTCCGGCCCCATGCGTCTGTGGTGGTTGAAGCTCACCAATCAGATTCCGGCCGACGCGGAGGAGGAACTCAACAACAAACGTCTAAGCCTTGAGAATATCGAGTGGCGTCGCCGGGAGGCCGAACAGGCGCTAGAGCGCGACGTCCAGCAACGGCGGCAGGCGATCGAGTCGCGGCACCGAACCGAACGGGAAGAACTGCGGCCCGAACCGGATCGTGCGCATGTTCAGGATTGCCGGGCCGGTCCTGAACTATCGCCCGGCCAGGAAAGTCCGGACGAAGATCACGGCCCGTCGCTATCCTACTGACCTCGGCAGTTCCAGAAGTATGGATGGGCGGCCGATCCAGCCTTCGTCGCGTGTACTCCAACGCAGTCCGCGCCTTTGCCTCATGCCGTGGGCTATTGAGCCTGCCTCGGCCCCGGCGTATAGTTGCTAGGCGATGCGCATAGTAAATGAATCCATACAGCTCTCTGCCGGGGACTTGACCAAGCATCTTGGATGCAGTCACCTCACACAACTGGATAGAGCCGTTGCCGAGGGCAGACTTCAAGCTCCCGAGTGGCGCGATCCCGCTTCGGCCATTCTCCAAGAGCGAGGGTTGGCGCACGAGCAGGAATACGTAGCGCACCTGCGCGAGATCGGGCTGAATGTCGTCGAGCTGCGGGATATCGAGGCGCAGACTGCCGTCGAGCAAACCCGCGAGGCGATGCGCCAGGGTGCGGACGTTATCGTGCAGGCCGCTCTTCGCCGTGGTCCCTGGATCGGATTTGCTGACGTGCTCCTTCGTCTTGAATCGCCCAGCAAGCTCGGGAGCTGGTCGTATGAAGTCATCGACACAAAGTTGGCGAAGGAAACGCGCGGCGGCACGGTCTTGCAGTTGTGCCTCTATTCGGATCTGCTCTCGGACATCCAGGGCCTGACTCCTGAACGAATGCATGTCGTCAAGCCCGGCGCCGGGTTTCCGCAGGAGAGCTTTCGCTACGAGGACTTCCATGCCTATTACCGGCTGGTTCAAGGTCGCTTGCTTGCGGTAATCGAGACCGGTCCTGTGAGTTCCACTTATCCCGATCCAGTCGCTCAGTGCGACATCTGCTCCTGGTGGAAGAGTTGCGACGCTCGCCGCCGAGCCGACGACCATCTGTGTCTGGTGGCCGGCATCGGCTCCCTGCACATCGGCGAACTTCGCAGCCAGGGCATTCACACGCTGGAGCAATTCGCCGTCGCTGAGGTGCCGCTCCCGCAGCGCCCCGCGCGCGGCAGTTTGGAAACCTACGCGAAGGCGCAGGAGCAGGCGCGCGTCCAACTGCGCGGTCGCCAGCTCGGCGAGCCCGTGCATGAGTTGCTGCCCCCAGAGCCGGATCGCGGTCTAGCACTACTGCCGGAGCCTTCAGCGGCAGACATATTCCTCGATTTCGAAGGCGATCCTTTTGTGGCCGAGGACGGGCTGGAATATTTGCTTGGGTTCGCCTATAGAGGCGAAGACGGCGTACTGCTCTATCACGGGTCTTGGGCCGTTGATCGCGCAGCTGAAAAGCGAGCGTTCGAAGAGTTCATTGATTTTGTCATGGCTCGTCTTGAGCGCCATCCGGCGATGCACGTCTATCACTTCTCGCCCTACGAGCCGGCCACGCTCAAGCGGCTGATGGGACGCCACGCCACCCGCGAGACCGAAGTCGATGCTCTGCTTCGAGGGAAGCGCATGATTGATCTCCATGCAGTGGTGCGGCAAGGCGTGCGCGCCAGCGTCGAGAGCTACTCCTTGAAGGAACTGGAGCGCTTCTCCGGATTTACGCGAGCAGTCCAGCTACCGATGGCCGCGGCGGCATTGCGTCGCGTGCAGTGGGCGCTGGAGTTCGGAGCGAGCCGGGAAATCTCCGATGCGGACCGGCAGAGCGTCGAAGGCTACAACCGGGATGACTGCTTCTCGACAGCTGCGTTGAGGGATTGGCTGGAGACTCGCCGGCTCCAGCTGATCGATGACGGGCATGTTTTGGCAAGGCCGCCGATTGAAGAGGGCCAAGCTAGCGAAGCCGTTGAGGAACGTGCGCAGGAAGCGCAGATCATTTTCGAACAACTCACCTCCACGCTCCCGGATGACCGTGAGTTATGGGGCGCCAATGAGCAGGGCAGGTGGTTGCTCGCTCACATGCTTGAGTACTACCGGCGCGAGGATCGCGCCGCGTGGTGGGAATTCTTTAGATTGCATGAACTGGAGGACGAAGATCTCGTCGACGAACGCAAAGCGCTCACCGGCCTTCGATTTGAGGGAGATACCGGCGAGGGGACGGCTCGATGCCGCATCCACCGCTATCGGTTCCCGCCGCAGGAAGTCAGCATGGATTCCGGTAAGCAATTGCACGAGGTGCGCGGCGACGCGGTAGGTACCGTTGAAGCGCTCGATGCGGCCGGTTGCACGATTGAGATCAAGAAGCGTATGGACTCGGTCGCCAAGCACCCCCGGTCCATTCTGGTCAATGATCGCGTTACGCCCAAGCCACTCGACGCCTCGCTGTTGGAGTTTGGCCGGCATGTCGCTCGCGATGGCATCGACGGACCCGGCGGCTTTCGAGCTGCCAGGGACCTCCTTCTGCGTCGGGAGCCGCGGCTGTCGCCGCAGCACGGCGGAGGGCCGCTTTGCGCGGATGACGAGGACAAGCTCCTAGCTGCTATCCGAATAGCGGAGCGTCTCGATGGCGGCGTGCTTCCGATCCAGGGGCCGCCCGGAACCGGCAAGACCTACGTTGGAGCGCGCATGATCGCCTCGCTCGTGCGGGGCGGCAAGCGTGTCGGAGTGACCGCCGTCAGCCACAAGGTGATCCGCAACTTGCTTGATGAGACGGTCAAGGCGTCAGTGGAGAGCGGCCCGCCGCTTCAAGCCGTCCATAAAGTGAGCGAGCTTTCCGGAGATGAGCCTGACGGCATCACGCAAGTCAAGAAGGCGGACAAAGCGCTGGCGGCTCTTGATGAAGGCTATATCGTCGGCGGTACGGCGTGGCTCTGGGCCTCTGACGACGCTTGCGAGACGCTGGACTACCTTTTCATTGATGAAGCGGGCCAGCTCTCCCTCGCGCACTCGCTTGCCGCCGCTCGCAGCACAAGCAACCTCGTGCTCCTCGGCGACCCGCAGCAACTCAAGCAACCGAAACGCGGCGCACATCCGGAAGGCGCAGAAGTCTCCGCGCTCGATCATCTGCTCGAAGGTCGAGAAACGATTCCCGACGAGAAGGGCCTCTTTCTCGGCGTGACGAGGAGGCTGCATCCGGACATCAGCCGCTTTACTTCCGAGCTCTACTACGAGGGACGTCTCGGCTCGCTCGACGGCCTTGAGCGGCAGGCTTTGCATGGAGAGACGGCCTTCGCCGGCAGCGGCCTGTTCTATGTGCCCGTCGTCCATTCAGGCAATCAAAACAGCTCTCTTGAGGAAGCGGAAGCGGTTTCGCAGATCGTCACGGAGCTTCTCTCGGGACGCGTCGCGTGGACCGATCAGAACGGTGAGGAACGTCGGCTCATCGGGGACGACATTCTCGTTGTCGCGCCGTACAACGCACAGGTCGCACTTCTGTCGGAGCGGCTGCCGGGCGTGCGAGTCGGAACCGTCGACAAGTTCCAGGGACAGGAAGCGCCGGTCGTCATCTACTCGATGGCAACCTCGACGCCCCAAGACGCTCCCCGCGGCATGAGTTTCCTCTA
>CAMPKL010000274.1 GCA_946887065.1 uncultured Bryobacterales bacterium | reverse complement strand
ACATTTAACTGACTCGCGGTCCGTCGGACGAGAGAATTTAGATCCAGGCTTTGCACTTCTGCGCTAGTCCTCGATCCTCCTTGGACAACCTCTCTCGTGCCGACGACCTCGCGAGACAAAATCGACCCGGACTTTTGATTCTTGCGCACCGCTCGACGAATCAAGCGGCCCGTTTCCTCATCGGCCTGAATACGATATACGCGTTCGATGGACAGGCCTGCGCCTCTCTCTTGGCTGTACGGCTCGATTGCCTCGAATCGTACTGGCTCGCGAGAAACCGCCGGCTCAGCGCCCAGGGGCATACCGAAAAGCACTACCCCTGCAACCGCCGTCCACTTCACCGTTAAAACATTAACACAGGGCATGGTCACGGGCAACGCTCCAAATCAAAGAGTTCCAGTACTAGATAGGACGCCTCCCGAGATCAGAAAGCCTGCACCGGGCCGAAAGAATTCGCAAAACAGACCGATTCCTGTAACTTTCCCTGTTCGTGCGGCGTAAGTTGCCGTAGAACCGCGGCAAAAGTCCTTTACGGACGTATTGCCGCCCTACGCGGAGCCCAGTAACATAGGAAGTGGCGGAGCAGCACAAGAGCACAGGCCCTAAACTGTCCCCGGCAGGAAACTAGTTGCCGTCTGATCGCGTCCTTAGATTGACCCCTTGTTCAACGCGGGGAGGCGTGGATGGCAGTCGACACCATGGAACCTAGAACAGAGAATCCTGCGACGGAGCCTGCGTCAGGCCGCGCAGTAAGTCCCCCTCTACGGGAACTTGGCCCCCTGGTAGCGGAATCTCTCTACACTCCTTGGTGGCGAACGCTGCGCGACAGCCTGGGCGAGTCGAAGCGACTCCGGGCTCTTCCTCCGGTTCCGGAATTTCGCCCCGCCCAGCCGGGCGAACTCAACTACACCCCGATCGAGAGCGGAACACTGCGCGAACCGTGGTGGAATAACCTCAAAAGATTCAAGCGGACGACCGAGGCCGAGCGAAAGCTTCCGCCCTTGGAACTGACTTCAAAGCCGGTCGCGGTCAAGAGCATCTGGGGAGACGACGGGCGCAAACAGACAGTCTGGATCTCCTTGGCGATTCACGTCCTCATCGTCGGCGCTGTTTTCGGAATGCGACCCTCGGCGCCCGAGGCCAAGTTGGGCTCCGTGACGCTCATCATTCCCGTGGACATTTCGCCGTATCTGGCCCAGCTCCGCAATCAGGCGGCTAGGGATTCCGGCGGCGGCGGCGGCGGCGGGCAGAACATGCCCACTCCCCCCAGTCAAGGCAAGCTCCCGCGATTCGAACTCGAACAGCAGATCACGCCGCCCACCCCGGTGATCCGCAATCCGGACCCGATACTGGAAGTTGAGCCGACCGTGGTCATCGACCCCAATACCCAAATCGCCCAACTCGACACCAACGTCTTCGGCGATCCGCTGCGCGGCGTCAGCATGCCGTCGGCCGGCTCAGGTCAAGGCGGCGGCATCGGCACCGGAACAGGCGGCGGCGTCGGTTCGGGACGAGGCGGGGGCGTCGGTCCCGGTTCGGGCGGCGGTATCGGCGGCGGCGTGTTCCGCGTTGGCGGCGGCGTCTCGGCGCCCCGGCTCACTCGCAAGGTCGAGCCGGAATACTCCGAAGAAGCGCGCAAGGCCAAGTACTCCGGCGTAGTGGTTTTGGCTGTCGAAGTGTGGCCTGACGGCCGCGCGCACAACGTCCGCGTCGTCCGTAGTCTCGGCCTCGGCCTGGACGAAAAAGCCATTCAGGCCGTTCAGCAGTGGGAGTTCGTACCCGGTCGCAAGGACGGCGCGCCGGTCAAGGTCTCCGCGCAGATCGAAGTGAACTTCCGCCTACTCTAGGCCGAAGCGAATAGCTCTTCTTCTTTCTCCGCCGGCAGCTTGAACGCTCGGATGATCTGATCCGCCAACTGATCGATTTGAGCCCGTAGCGCGGAATTCGCTGAGATCGGCCCGCCGCTCCAAGCAGCCTCCCGCACCGACGCGTAGTCGTTGTCCAGGGCCCATTCCACCTCGGAACCCACGACCCGGCGAATTTGTTCCGTCTCCAGTGCGCCCCAGGAACCCACTCGATTCACCAGCAGACGCACCTTCTCGCCAGGACGCCCCAGCTTGCGAATCCGCTCGATTAGCCGCTTGGCTAGGTGCAGCGACGTGATCTCCGGAGTGCAGACGACGTACACCTGGTCGGCCTGCTCCAGCACTTCGGCCGACGAGCGCAACAAAGGCGCAGGCAGGTCGACGATCGTGCAGTGATAACGAGACGCGGCCGCCTCGAACAGGGACGGCGCACGTTCTAGATCCTTTGGACCCACATCGCCCGGTTCGCGAGGCGCCACCAATACGTCCAGTTGTTGCCAACGAGACGCTGTGGCGGCCCATTCCGGATTGCGGTAATCACAGCGCAATGCGTCCGCAAGCGTATGTTGAGGCTCCAGTTTCAGGTTGAAAGCGATAGCGCCGCAGTGAAAGTCGTAGTCCGCCAGCAGCGTATGCCCTTGCAGCCGTTCCGACATGGCAATCGCCGTGTTTAGCGCGACCGTCGACGCTCCCGCTCCGCCCTGCGCGGGGATGAAAGCGATAAGAGCGCCGGTATCGGTCCTTGCCGCCGCAATCGTCCGCTCCACGCCCAGCCGCTCCGCCAAAGCCCGTAGGTCATAGGGTTCCGTCAGGTAGCCCCACGCTCCCGATTGCTTCGCCCGCACGACCGAGCCGAGCCTCCTCGCCCCGTTGACCACGATTCCGACCGTTTGAGGGCTGACTTCTCTCAGCGCGGAGACCAAGCGCAGCGCTTCGTTTTCGCGCGCCATGTCGAAGATCGCGGCAGCATAGAAATCCTCGGATTCCTTCAGCCGCCGCCGCATTTCGCTTGCCGACGGGAACTCAACCCAGACTTCCGCTTCCTTGTCCAGGCCCGCGGCCCGAATGGCCTGGTTGAGCTGCTCGGCCGTGTCGGGCGAGGCGCTGACGATCAATATGCGCTGGGAATTCATGAGCAATTCGCTATGACCGGCCGGGGGGCTAGCTGGCTATTTAGTCGTCCCCATCTCGGTGTGAAACCGCCGGTTGCAACGCTTGTTGGACGTTTCCCATCAGCCGGGCCATCTCCTGCAGCGACTCGGTCCGGCGCTGTTCCAAGGTGTCCAGGCGAGCCACAGCGGAGCGTTGTTGCTCCAGCGTTCCCTCCACGTGCGACAGACGCTGCGCGAATCCTTCCAATTCGCTGCGAAGACTGCCGAGCGATGAAGAGACCTGTTCGGCCTCCCGGCGAATTTCGGATTGCAGTTCCTCGGAGCGGCCCTGAAGCCGATCGACGATCTCGCGGGTTTCCCTGGTCGGCCCCTCTTGCGCTTCGACTCGTTGGCTCAGCCGGCGGCTGGCTTCTTCCACCAGCTGCAAGGCTGCGAAAGCGGCCGTGATGCGGTGCTCGTGTTCCTTTACCTTACCCGCGGTCGCCTCGGATTCATGGCGCCGCTGGCGTTCAAAATCCTCCAGCGGCTGGGCGACCGCCTGCGAAATGCTGCGCGCAAGGTTGGCCACGATCGGCGACAGCGGGTCATCCACGCCGTGCGCGTCGCCGGCTGACGGAGCCTGTTGCGGAGGCGCTTCTTTCGTCTCGCTTTGCCACTGCTTCGGCGTCGTGCCGGCGGCGTCTTTGAGTTGATCGCGAATCCATCGGCCCGACATTTCGTCGGGGCGGTCGCCTTCTTCTTGGGTTTTCGTTTCGTTGTCGGTGGATTGGTCGAAAGACATGGGCGGATCTCCGTCTGCCCTCCGATTTTCCAGGCCGCCGATCCGGGTGGTCTATGGACCTTCCCAACTAGCGGCCTGCGGCAAAACACCGCAACGCCGACTAGGCGTTTTACTGAGTCAGGCGAACTCCGTCGTCCGGGAGCGATGCGCTAGACTGACGCCAGAGTGGCTTTCGCGCATCAAATCGGACAACGCCTCCCTTATTTCGCTGCCGCGCTCGCCCTTTTCGGCCTCGACCGTTGGTCCAAATTGGCCATCGAGGACTCGTTACCGCTCTACTCGTCCAAACCGTTGATTCCGGGATTTTTCGACCTAGTTCACACCAGAAACACCGGCATGGCCTTTAGCATGTTGCACGATGCAGGCCCCCTGGTCAGCCAGTGGCTCCTGCCAGGGCTTTCCGCCGTCGCCGTGATCTTCATCTTTGGGCTTCTGTGGCGGACGGACCTGTCCGACAAGCGTCTCTTGACCGGCCTCACGCTTGTTTTGGCCGGCGCGGCGGGAAACCTATATGATCGGGCCGTCTATGGATTCGTCGTCGACTTCCTCGATGTCTACGTCGCGGGGTGGCACTGGCCGGCCTTCAATGTCGCCGACGCCTGCATCACAATTGGCGCAGGCGTACTGTTGTTGGATGCCGTTTGGAAGTCTGAGCCGTCGGGCGGCCGCGAAACCCAATCCGCGTAGAGCGATTTCATGTTTCCTCGTCTTTTCGAGATCGGCCCCTTTTCTTTGCCCACATACGGCGTGCTCGTCGCGCTGGGGTTCTTGTTGGGGCTGCACCTAGCCGGCCGCCTAGCGCGTCGCGTCGGGATGAACCCGGAACGGGTGACCAATCTCGGCGTGTATATCGCCCTCTCGGCCATCGTTGGCGCCAAGGCCTTTTACATCCTCTCGGAGTGGGACTACTACGCCGCTGACTGGTCCCGGCTCTTCTCCCTCTCATCCTTGCAAGCAGGCGGAGTCTTTTACGGCGGACTGCTCGCCGCTCTCGCCGTGACCGTCCTCTACGTCAAGAGAAACCGCATGGACTGGCTGCCCACGGCCGACGTCTTCGCGCCCTCCCTTGCCGCCGGACACGCCGTAGGCCGCCTCGGTTGCTTCGCCGCGGGCTGCTGCTGGGGCAAACCAACCGACATGCCCTGGGCCGTCATGTTCACCAGTCAGTTGGCGCACGATTACGTCGGCGTACCGCTCAACATCCATCTGCACCCGACCCAACTTTACGAGGCGTTCGGAACCGGCCTGATCGCACTGTTCCTTTTCTGGCGCTTCTTCAAACCTCACGCCGCCGGGACCATCGTCGGTTGGTATCTGATCCTCTATTCGTCGTTTCGCTTCGTGGTGGAGTTCTACCGCGCCGACCAAGCGCGGCCCTTGCTCAGCGACTCGATTAGCGCGACCCAGTGGGTGGCCGTCGGTCTCGTTATCCTTGGAACTGCAATCCTGGCCCGCAACCGGAACCGGCATCCTGTCATGCCGGTCCAGCAAGCCGGTTAGAATAGTGCGTTCCCATGTCCACTTCCCAGGCCCCACGCCTGTTCCTCGTTGATGCCTTCGGGCTGATCTTTCGCGCATTCTATGGACGCGCCCGTGCCGCCGTGCCCTCCATGCGCACCACGGCCGGACTGCCGACCGAGGCTGTCTACGTCTTCACCAACATGCTGCGCAAGCTCGTCCGCGAGCACAAACCCGACTACCTTGCCGTCGTCTGGGAAGGTGAAGGCCCCACGTTCCGCGACGACGCCTTCGAAAGCTACAAGGCCAATCGCGAAGCCATGCCCGAAGACCTCGGCACGCAACTTCCTTTGATCCGCAGGCTGCTCGACGCCATGTGCATCCCGGTCGTCCAGGAGCACGGCTTTGAAGCCGACGACAGCATCGGCGCACTGGCCAAGCAAGCCGCCGGCCACGACGTCGATGTCTTTGTC
>CAMPKL010000273.1 GCA_946887065.1 uncultured Bryobacterales bacterium | reverse complement strand
ATCATGGCTGCCGTGCTGCCGCTGGTCTAGGCGACGGGCGTTATGCCCGCGCTCTCCTACTCAACAAGATTTCCATCGGCATCCAAAAATTGGACCTCGCCGATATTCAGCTCCCGGATGCCCGCCTCAATCTTGGCTCGGTCGCCCACCACGACCCACACCATGTTTTGTGGTTTCAGGTATCGCTCGGCCGCCGTGGAGATCTGCTCGGGCGTCAGGGTGCGAATCTTCCCGGCGTAGGTGTCCCAATAGTCTTGCGGCAACTTATACCGCACCACTTCGGCGATCGCTCCGGCCACGGAATTCATGGTTTCGCGTTCTCCAGGCAGCGTGAGCGTTAGGCCGTCCTTCGCGGCCGCGATTTCCTCCTGAGTGAGGGGCTTGTCCGCAACCGCTTGACGCAGTTCCTTGTCCATCTCGACAATCGACTCCTTGGTCTTGTCGGTCTGCACCGGTGCATAGGCGAAGTAGATCCTAGGCCCGACGGCCGGATACAAGATGCTTCGTGCTCCGTAGGACCAGTGCTTGTCTTCGCGCAGGTTCATGTTCAGCCGCGCTATGAACGCGCCGCCGAACGCCCAATCGAAAGCCTCGAAGGCAATGTCGTCCGCATCGCTCTTCGGCGGAGCCAGTTCGGCCGCGATCACGATCGACTGCGCCGCGCCGGGCCGGTCCATCAGGTAAACCCCGGGCTTGGCGGGAGGAGCTGTCGCGAGTGTCTTCCGCGGCGTTTGCTCGCGGCTCCAGTCTGCAAACAGAGACTCCAGTTTCGGCGCAATCTCATCCAGCGTCGTGTCGCCCACAACGATCAGGGTGGCGTTATTGGGTTTGAACCAATCGTTGTGGAATTGGACCAGCGCATCGCGCTCGATCGCTTTGACGCTCTCCTCGGTGCCTGAGCCTGTCAGCGGATTCCCATAGGCGCTGTCCTCTCCGTATAACAGCGCCGGCAAAACCCGGTAAGCCATGGTGACCGGCTGCGTCTTCTCACGCTGAATGCCCGCCAGTTGCAGGGTCCTTTGGCGTTCGAACTCGTCTTGTGGGAAAGACGGATTTAACACCACATCGGCGAAGACCGCCAGTGATGCGTCCAGGTTGGCTTTCAGCGCCGACAACGATACCGTGCATTCGTCCAAGCCGGCCGAAGTGCTCAGATTGGCGCCCAAACGGTCCAACTCTTCCGCGATCTGTTGCGACGTGCGCGATGCCGTTCCTTCATCCAACACGGACATAGCCAAACGCGCCGTGCCTGCCCCAATCGATTGATCCGCGGCGAACCCGGCGTCCAACATCAGGCGGAAGTTCAACAGCGGCAGCTCGTGCCTTTCCGCGACGATCACTTTGAGACCGTTCGAAAGCGTGCGCTCGGAGATCTCCGGCAGCCGCAGCGGCGGCGGCGTGCCCGCTTCAGGAAGCTTGCTGCGGTCCACGGATGTTCCCGCGGGTTTGTAGTTCGGGAAAGGATGCACCTCTAGGACATATTCGCCGTCCGACAACCAGCGCCGCGCCGCGTCCCGCACCTGCTCCGCGGTGGCGTTTTGAACGTTGCTTTGCGATTGTTTGTAAGCTTCTGGGTTGCCCGTAAACACCTGGCTGTGCACCAAGATGTCGCTCTTGCCGCCGAAGCCGCCGATGCGTTCCGCTCTCCGCAAGAAACCGGCGAGTTGCATGGTCTTGACGCGATCGAGCTCATCCGCCGATGGGCCGGCGCTCAAGAACTTGGCCAGTTCTTCGTCGATCGCTTTTTCCACCCGCGCGAGATCGTCGGCGGGCCTTGCAGTGGCCGTGATCGCAAACTGGCCGCCGATCTCCCCCAGAGAAACGAATGCGCTCACGTCGGTGGCGATCTGATCGTCATAAACCAGCCGTTTGTACAACCGGGAGGTCTTACCCGACGCCATAACGTCGGACGCGATGTCCAGCATGTCCGCATCTAAAGTAAACGCCTGCGGAATGTTCCATACCTTGTAAATGCGCGCCTGCGGGACGCGATCTTCCATCGTCTGCCGGCGCGTGCCCTGCATCTTGGCGATCCAGGCGTCGAACCGCGGCAGAGGAGGACCCGGCGGAATCGCACCGAAGTATTTCTCCACTTTCTCGCGGGCCGTCTGCACATCGATGTCGCCCGCAAGGACGATGACGGCGTTCGAGGGCCCGTAATAAATTTGGAACCACTCCTTCACGTCGTCGAGCGAGGCGGCGTCCAGGTCTTCCATCGAACCGATCACCGTGTGCTGGTAAGGATGCCCCGCCGGATAAGTGTTCTCCTGTATCAGGTTGTAGGCCAAGCCGTAAGGTTGATTCTCGCCCTGGCGCTTTTCGTTCTGCACTA
This sequence comes from uncultured Bryobacterales bacterium, assembly GCA_946887065.1. The sequence continues at coordinate 3,376 of CAMPKL010000273.1, read as the reverse complement.
CGCCGCGCTGCTCGTCCAGCCTGGCTTGGTCAATAGCTCCGAGCATGAAGCCCATACGGTCCGACTCCATCCACAACACCGTGTCCAGCGCCGTAGTGGGTACATTCTGGAAGTAGTTGGTGCGGTCCTCGTTCGTGGTGCCATTCAAATCGGTGGCCCCGATCTTTTCGAGCACTTCAAAGTAATCGGCGTTGTAGTGTTCCGAGCCGTTGAACATCAGGTGCTCGAACAGATGCGCGAAGCCGGTCTTGCCCGGCTTCTCGTTCTTCGAGCCGACGTGATACCAAACGTTGACCGCCACGATCGGAGCCTTGTGGTCCTCGTGAACGATCACCGTCAGCCCGTTCTCCAATTGGAACTTCTGATAAGGAATATCGATCGCCGCGGGTTGAGCGAAAAGCCCGCCGGAAGCCAACAGGCCTGCCAGGAACGCCAGGGACGGTTTCATAGCGCTTAGGGTAACTCCAATGTCAACCGGGCGAAACGTGGGCGGCAGCGCCATTTTTTCCGCGCCTGAGCGAGCTACGCTTCCCCTGCCGGACCGTAAAACATCCATGCCTATGATGGTTTTTCTCTAGGCCGGGTTGGTGGCGCCGGGTGCCTTTGCGGCAAGTTAGCCGCTCTAGCGCACGTTTTCCCAGCGTCTGGTTTGGGCGGACCTAAGGGCCGCATCCAAGACTTCCTGCGTCTTATAACCATCACTAAATGATGGAGTTGCCGATCGATGTTCTCTAATCGCTTGAATAAATTGAAAGGCCTGATCGTAGCGATAGGACCAGCGCATGTCGCCGTCGCTCAACTCGCGGGGCGCTCCGGGGAGCTTCCACTCGCTCTCGGGGATCTCGAACCGTTCCAGGCGGCTCGCTGGGTCCTTGGCTGGGACGCTGGTCGTTAGCCAGACCGCTCTGGGGTCGGCCATGCTCATCAGCGCTCCGCCTTCGGTCCCGTAGACCTCGATGGTCATCTCTTCGGTGATGTCCGCGCCGCGGCCTGGGCAGATACGCGAAAGCTCAAACGTACCCACCGCCCCAGACTTGAACTCAGCCAGGAAGGCGATCCAATCTTCGACATCGGAGGCCGGGTCGTCCCGGAACTTGCGCTCGGTTGCCGTCAACCGGGCGATATCGCCGGCGAGCCAATGGCAGAGATGAATCAGATGGCTGCCGATATCGCCGAGAACTCCGCAGCCGGCCTGCGCTTTAGTGGAACGCCAACCCAGCGTGTGACCCGCCAAAGCCATCAGATACGCGCCGCGCACGGAACGTATCCGGCCTAGCTCGCCGCGGTCGACGAGCTTCTTGAGATAGCGCACGGCCGGGATGAATTCGTAGGTAAAAGCCGTCATGTGCACCTTGCCGGAGGTCTCCGCCGCGTCGCGCATTTCTCGCGCTTCCGCGGCGTTGAGGGCGAGCGGTTTCTCGCACAGGACGTGTTTTCCCGCTGCGAATGCGGCCAGGGCGATTTCGCGGTGCAGGTTATTAGGCGTTGCGATGACGACCGCGTCGATGTCCCCTCTTGCCATGACTTCGCGATAGTCCTGAGTCGTCTCGGCAGCGCCGATGCTTTCCGCGGATGCCTTAGAGCGGGAACAGGCTAGGGCCAGTTCGACGTCCGGGCACAGGCGCAGGCCGGCGGCGTGGATGCGGCGGCCGACGGAGCCGCAGCCGATAAGAGCGACGCGAACAGGGGACATCCGCCGATTGTAAACGAACGCCTAGTCTTCGAGGATCACCTGTGCAATAGCCGTGCGGCGCGTGTGCGACATCGATACGTGAACGCGCCGATAACCCATTTGCATGGCGCGGCTGAGCGCCCCTCCGGCCAGGCGGAGGGTGGGGCAGCCTTCAGAACTATTGACGATTTCCAGGTCCTTCCAGTGGACGCCTTGGTTCCAACCGGTGCCCAGCGCCTTCATGGCGGCTTCCTTGGCGGCGAAGCGAGCGGCGTAGCGTTCGTAGCGGTTGGCTTTGTCGTCTACGTAGGCGATTTCGCGCGGCGTATAGACCTTGTCGAGGAATCGGTGGCCGTGGCGGTCGATCACCAGCCGAACGCGATCGACGTCTTCCGTGTCGATGCCGATGCCCAGAATCACGAGCCTAAAGATCCTTTCCCGGCGAGGTCAAGGTCAGCTTGCCGTGTTTGACGCCCTTAGTGGCCAGCAACGCATTGGCCAGTTTCTGCACGCGGCCCGCCGGTCCCTTCAGGGCCAGTACTTCCAAGCAATTGTCGTGGTCCATGTGGACGTGCATCGTCGACAGGATCGTCTCGTGGTGGTCGTGCTGGATGTCGAGCAGCTTATCCGAAAGCAAGCGCACGTGATGGTCGTAGACCAGAGTCAGCGACCCGGCCACAATGGCGTCGGGCTCCTTCCAAGATTCTTGGACCAGCTCATCGCGGATCAGATCGCGGAACGCCTCAGAGCGATTGGTATAGCCGCGTTGCGCGATTAGGGCATCAAATTTCTCAAGCAGATCTTTGTCGATAGCGACGCCGATGCGAGCCAGCGAACTCATGCAGGGAAGGGTACCACGACCGGCGCGGCGGCAACGCCGGCCGGTTGAAAGCAAGAGGCTTGTCAGTTCTTGACCCAGGCCGAGTTCGTATTTGAAAACAATCCAGCCGTGCTTTGCGGGGCAGCTAAGCGGTAGACTATGGCCATGCTCGACCCGGTCAAACTACAACAATTACGGCTGGCGGTGGTGGACGAAGATTGGATCGCCGCGGCGACCGCTTGCGGCGGGATCAAGACGGAGCGCCGTGATGCCCTCGACGGCTATCGGCGCGATGAGCTGGAAAAGGCGGTGCGCAAGCACAACGCTGCACTCGTCTTGAGCATCATCGACGGTCTCGGATCGGTGCCTATCGGTGGTTCAGCGTAGCTGCCCGGTCTGGGCTGCGAAAGGGAACTGTTAAAGGCTGCGCACGTCAGTCGCTCCGTCGCACTAGATCACTTGCGCTTGAGAGATAGGTAATCCCCGACTAAGCGCAGGTTTCTCTTACGCTCTCACCCTGCGGCTCGCCTGCCTCTGACCGCGGCGTCACGGCTCCCTCGAATAACCGAGAATTTTCTAATTCCCTTGTGCATAGGTGTCCAGATCCTTTGTGGTCTGCGCGTCGAGCGTTTGTTGGCTGCGTCTTTCGCGATGACGTCGGTCGTGCGCTGTTACCGCATTTAGTACTAGTCCTAACTTAGAGTACGTAAATGAATTTCGAGCGTGCTCCCGACTATGGCTGTGCATGCGGTCAGTCTCATCGCCTGCTATCTCGGATTTTTCTGAAACACTCCGCGAGCGTAAATCTTCTAGACACCAGGGGGAAAGGATCGTGAACGCAACCTTTGCTAGAACTGCCGCTTTGCCGTTGGGCCTCGCCGCCA
>CAMPKL010000272.1 GCA_946887065.1 uncultured Bryobacterales bacterium | reverse complement strand
CCGCTAACAGTTGGATCACCATCCGCCAAGGTGCGGGCATTGAATCGAGCCGGGAACTGAAGGTGCAAGGCAACCGAAATTGAGTGTCGTCGTGAGCGGCTTCTGCGGGACTCGTCGCCGCCGGGACCGCATCTGTGCGCATCATTGAGGGTGCTTCAGCAATTTAGGCAGCATTGAGGGCGCCACCTGAGCCATTGAGGGGATTGGCTCCTCAGGTAGGACTCGAACCTACAACCCTCCGGTTAACAGCCGGATGCTCTACCATTGAGCTACTGAGGAACAGGGCGAACACCTTCAAGTTCCCATACGGAATCAGCGAGTGTCAACCATTTGGCGCTGGCTCGCGCGCGGCCAAGTAGCTGGCTACGTACGCCGCCATTTGGCTGCTGAGAACGGGGTCGTCGAACGGCTCGCGGAACCCAACGCCGTCGCGGCTCCAATCCAATTCTCCCCACCTCACGGGCCGGTGGTCGCGCTCGACACACCATTGAACCGTGATCGTTTCGCCGTCGTCCTTGCCGATGCTGAACCGGCACGCGTCTGTGCCGCTATCCGCCGAGAAACACGCGAGGCCTCGAGCATACCCGAGGTTGCAGCGTTCCAGCGGCAGGTGCGCTCCCCCTGCTCCCGCCACGCAAGTGCCGTCATAGAACCGCCCCAACGGGGGGCGAGGTCTTCCGTTCACTTCGCCGGCAGGATGAGGCTCGTCGGGCAGGAAGTAGGGGCAGGCCATGGGTCGCTTGGCTGTTATATTAGGGGATCCTCGTTCGCGATGAGTTCCCGAATCGAAGCGCTCCGATCCATTCTGCAGGCTAGTCCCAACGACTGCTTCGTCCGCTACGGCCTAGCTCAAGAACACGTCAAAACCGGCGACGACGCCGCCGCTATCGACGAATTCGTCCGAATCCTTGAAATCGACGCCTCTTACCAGGCGGCCTACTATCACGCTGGAAAAGCCTACCAGCGCCTAGGCCGCGTGGATGAGGCCCGCGCCATCTACCAGCGAGGCGTTGAAGTCTCGATCGCCAACGGCGACTCTCATGCCCGCGGCGAGTTGGAGACGGCTCTATCCGAGTTGCCGCCGGCTTCCTAGGCGTTCTCCCAAGATTATTTCAAGGTCCCTTCCTTCGCAGCCGATAAGAACTCTGTCACGGAGTCCGGTCGCATCAAGTGCGCGCTCCCCCTTCGTCGCCGAAGGCGTTGCCGGACATATCTGTATGTTTTGTCGAGGAAGGAGGATTTAGATTTCCATGAATGATTATTTGGTTCGATTGGCTATTCGGCTGCGAGGCCTCATCGAGGAGCAGAAAGGCCAGGATTTGGTCGAATACGCCCTACTGGCAGGCTTTGTAGCGGTTGCGGCAGGTGCGCTTTTGCCCGCGATCAGCTCGTCCATCAGCACGATCTTCTCGCGCATGGGCAGCGTTCTCTCGACGGCTGCTACAGCCTAATCGCCTAACGGGATGGAGCGCGGCCGTGCTCGCGTTCCATCCCCATCCACATTCGAATTTTAAGGAGAAGGGGTATGTTCTGGATACTACAGCGAATTGCGACCCGCCGCCTCTGGCATGACGAACGCGGCCAGGATCTGGTTGAGTACGCCCTGTTGGCCGGCCTGGTTGCCGTCACGACGGGGCTTTTCGCGCCAAGCCTATCCGCCAGTATGGGGACGGTTTACTCGAAGCTCGCATCGAAACTCGTTGAGGCCGGCGGCTGACACGAGTCTAATTGCTCGGTCCAACAGCGCCGATAGGAGAGGTAATGAATTCACGAATTATTACGGCGCTAGCTATTTCCGCTGGACTGGCGTTAGTGATTACGGGCGTCTTTTATCAGGTCGCGTTGCGCGACGCCGGCAGCAAAGAGGTGCCAATGTCGGAGGTCGTCACCGCGGCTAAAGACCTGGAGGTCGGCTCCGAGATTCAACCGGGCGACCTCCGAGTCGAAGCCTGGCCGGCCGGTAACCTCCCCGACGGGGCTCACCAGGATATTGAGCTGGTTATTGGCCGGGTACCGACCAGCCGAATTCTTGCTCAGGAGCCTGTGCTTGATCGGCGGCTGGCTGCTCCCGGCGCCGGCGTCGGCCTCGCCACGAAGGTTCCCGACGGTATGCGGGCCATGTCGATTCGCGTTGACGACGTCAACGGCGTGGCCGGCTTCGTCATGCCCGAGGCCCGTGTGGACGTGTTGATAACGGGCGTGCCTCAAGATAATCCGCAAAGCGGAAGAATGACCAAGACCATCCTTGGCAACGTCCGCGTGCTTTCCGCGGGCGAACACTTGGCGCCCGACTCCACGGGCCGTCCTCAGCGCGTTCCCGTCGTGACCTTATTACTCACGCCTGAACAATCTGAAATGGTGACCCTGGCCCAAACCCAAGGACGTATTCAGTTGGTCTTGCGCAACGGCAAGGACTCAGAAGTGGCCGACACGACGGGGGTCAACGAGAGCGAACTGTTCGGCGCCGCGCCCAAGACGATCAATGTATCCAAACCCGCCACACGACCCGTCTTTGTCGCGGCGCCGCCCCCTCCGCCGCCGCCGGTTCAGATCGAAGTTTTCCGCGGCAAGGAGCTGTCGACCCAGAGCTTTGAATCGGCTCAGGCGCGCCCGTAGCGCGAAGGCGCCCGCGAGGAGGAGACGCCAAAACATGGGTGCGGAGACAGCAGCGGTCCTATCGGCGGTGCTGATCTGCCCCTACCGTGGACTCTCCAACGCTTTCCACACGGCGTGCGCAGGAATCCGCGAACTTCGCTTCATCGCTGAGCTCAACGATTACCCGTCCGTCGCCGCGCTCGATCAGTTACTCGCGACCCAGCACATCGAGGCGATTTTTCTCGATGTCGGATCGGACCGCGCCGCGGCGCTCCGCCTCATTGCTCACTTGGGGAAAGCGGCCCCCGGCACAACCGTGGCCGGGCTTGACCAGGCCAACAACCCGGAAGTGATTCTGCAGTGCCTGAGAGGCGGCGCCACCGAATTTCTGGCCAGCCCCTTTCCCCCGGAAGAAGTGCGCCACGCCGTTCGCCGCATGTTGCAGCACAGCGGCGTCGCCGCCCGGCGTCCCGCCTCAAAGCGAGGCCGCATCCACGTCTTCGCACCGGTCAAAGGCGGTTCCGGCGCAACAACGCTGGCCTACACCACTGCTTTCCAGATACGCAAACAAGCGGGCGGCAGCGTACTCCTCGCCGATCTGCACTTAGTCGGCGGCGTCATTGCCTTCCTCGCCAAACTGCGGCCCGCTTACAGCGCAGTGGAGGCTCTGAAGCACGCAGGCCAACTCGACGAGTCGGTTTGGAAGTCGTTGGTCTCGGAAAAAGGAGGAGTCGATATCCTCGCTGCCCCAGATCGTCCCGAGCCGGCGCTTATCGAACCTTTCCCCGTTCAAGAGCTGCTGGAATTTGCACGCGGGCTTTATGACCATGTCGTCGTGGACCTAGGGGGCATCCTCGATCCCCTCGGGATGACCGCGATTAACGCTTCGGATGAAACGAATCTCGTCTGCTCCACGGACATGACTTCCTTGTTCCTCATGCGCCGAATGATTCCGGTGCTTGAGGAGATGGGGCGCCGCAGGGATCAGCTCAACGTACTGGTCAATCGCACGGATCGAAAGCGAGAACTCTCCTCCGAGGAACTGGAGAAAATATTCCGAGCTTCAATCCATCGGACTTTCCCCGATGACCCGGTCGCCGTGGAAAAGGCGCAGCGCGAAGGAGAGCCCCTGGCGGAGACATCCGAATTGGGGAAAACGATCCGCGCCTATGTGCAGGGCGTCCTCGGGGCGGCCGGCGCCAGGCCGGCCAACAGCCGCCTCGGAGCGCTCAAGCAGCTGTGGAGCGGAACCTAGTTCGCTTCCTTCGGTTGTGTTCAACCTTTTCGTGTAGTTCCCCGGGCTGCGGTCGATATGTCTTGCGAGTACGCGACCCATGTCAATCATTGACCTCGAACGCTCCAAGCCAGTCAACTCCAACCCGCTGTCGCTGCGCCAGCGGCCTCTCTCTCAGCAGCACCAAGAGCTGAAGTTTACGCTTCATCGCAAGCTGCTCGACAAGATCAACCTCGACGCGTTGGCGACCATTGAGACGCAGACGTTGCGCGAAGAGGTCCGCCGGGCGCTATCGCAGCTCATCGACGGCGAACAGACCCTGCTCAGCGCCGTCGAGAGGAACCAGATCGTCGGCGAAGTGCTGGACGAAGTATTCGGGCTCGGACCGCTGGAGACCCTGCTTCAAGATCCGACCATCTCCGACATCCTGGTCAACGGTCACAACCAGGTCTACATCGAGAAACGGGGCAAGCTTGAGCTGACGGCCGTGTCTTTCAAGGACGACAGCCATCTGCTCCGCATCATCGACAAAATCGTTTCTCAAGTCGGCCGGCGCATCGACGAGTCTTCGCCGATGGTCGATGCTCGTCTGCTCGACGGCTCCCGCGTCAACGCCATCATTCCGCCGCTGGCGGTCGACGGGCCGTTGTTGTCCATTCGGCGATTCGGCACCGACAAACTGATGCCCTCCGACCTAGTCGACAAGGGATCGATGACCGACGCCATGCTGCAGCTAATTGAAGCCTGCGTAAAAACCCGGCTCAATATCGTCGTTTCCGGCGGTACCGGTTCGGGCAAAACGACCCTGCTCAATGGGCTATCGGCGTTCATCTCGCCGCGGGAACGCGTCGTGACCATCGAAGACGCCGCTGAACTTCAGCTAAAACAGCCTCACGTAGCCCGGCTCGAAACGCGTCCGCCGAACATCGAGGGCGACGGAGCCGTCCGACAACGCGAACTCCTCATTAATGCGCTGCGCATGCGGCCCGACCGCATTGTTGTCGGCGAGTGCCGCGGCGAAGAAGCCCTGGACATGTTGCAAGCCATGAATACCGGCCACGACGGCTCCATGACGACAGTCCATGCCAACTCGCCCCGCGACGTTTTAACTCGTCTTGAGGTCATGGTCACCATGGCCAACTCCAATCTCGGTCTGACCTCCATCCGGCAACAGGTATCCTCCGCACTCGACGTCATTGTGCAGACTTCCCGCCTCAGCGACGGCACGCGCAAAGTCATGTCCATCACCGAAGTCGGCGGCATGGAAGGCGATACCGTCACGCTGCAAGACCTATTCGTATTTGAGAAGCGAGGCCTCTCCGAGGATGGGCGAGTGCTGGGCCGTTTCGCCGCGACCGGCATTCGTCCCCGCTTTTACGAACGAATGCTCGCTTACGGCATTCATCTTCCAGCTGAAATCTTCGAATCCGTTGTCGAAATTCGATAAGGAGCGCCGGCTATCGTGACTCTCGCCATCATTTTCATTTTCGCCCTCGCACTCTGCACCGGCATCTATCTCGGAGTCCATTCCTACTTCGACAAACGTGATGCCGGCGAAGTTCATAGCCGGCTCGTGGCTCGCCCGCAATCGGGCCCCGGCGACGGCGCTTCCAAGTCTTCGAAAAAAGGAGCGCTGTTTGAAGGCGGATCAGCTCCGACGAACATCGGCGCGCGCGTCCTGACGTGGTTCAACATGGACCGGCGTCTGCAACAGATGGCCGAGCAGGCAGGAGTCGAGTGGTTGCCGGGGCAGGTCGTCATGGGCTGCCTCGGTTCGGCCTTTGTGGCCTTCAATCTCTGCTGGTAAATGCTACTCTCGGGGTTTTGGTATTTGAGCTTGATGTCCGCCTGCGCTGCAACGCGTGCCCACTTCGCCAGATCG
>CAMPKL010000271.1 GCA_946887065.1 uncultured Bryobacterales bacterium | reverse complement strand
GAAGATGCATGGTTGGAACCAGCCGCTGCTGCGCTCTGGACCGGAGGACTTTTCGTCCGAAGGCGCGCGCCGCCCCTGGGGCGACGCAGCCTACGGCACGATCCAGACGATTTCGAGTCTGGGCAACTCCAACTACCATGCCCTGGGCGCCAAATTGCTGCAGCGCAATGCCAACGGCCTGACGTACTTGGTCGGTTACACGTGGGCCAAGTCAATCGACGATTCGTCGGCGATCCGCACCAACGGCGGCGACAACCTGTTCCCGTTCAACTTTTATGATTTCAGCAACGAGCGCGGCTTGTCGCAGTTCCATACAGCTCACCGCCTAACGGCATCGATCCTGTATGATTTACCGTTAAGCTTTGACAACGCCCTGCTTGAAACGTTGGCGGGCGGCTGGCAGGTTGGCACTATCCTAACCTTCTCGACCGGCACGCCTCGCAACCACGGCGGCTGCGGCAACCGTACGTTTGGCGGCAGCGGCGGCGCCGACGCCACCGGCATCAACCCGAATATCAATGGCGGACCGGAAGCGTTCTGGAGCAAGGGCGCCGACGGACGTCAAAACTCCTACTACTGCGGCGGCTTCAACGCCGGAGAAGTGGTGGACCCGACCTTCCCGTACCGCTACGGCAACTCGACCCGCATGGACCTGATCGGACCGGGCTACCGCAACATGGACTTTTCAGCAACGAAGAACTTCCGCATCAACGAATCGATGGGCGCGGAGTTCAAGTTCGAGTCCTACAACGCAACCAATCACCCGAACTGGAATCCGCCCAACACGAGCCTGACCTCGACGCAGTACGGCAGAATCACCAGCGCGCGTAGCATGAGGACGAACCAGTTCGCTCTCAAGTTCAACTTCTAACCGTTCGATTCGCCCTCTCCTCTGGTCCCCAAACCTTGGTTAGGGCAGGGGCGTTCCGGTCAGACCGGAGCGCCCCTTCGAATTTGAGACGGCATTTCTTTATCGCTTAGCGATGGAGTAAGCGGCTTTTTGAATTTCAGGGTCGTCACCGAAACCTTCCAGCCAAATCGTCGTCGGCTCTTGCTGCCGGAACCAGGTCATCTGCCGTTTTGCGTAGCGCCGCGTTGCCCGGGCCGCCGCCTCGGCTGCTTCCGCGGCTTCCATGTCGCCCCTCACCGCTGCCGCTGCTTGCTTATAGCCCACCGCTCCAAAGGGCCAAGCTGTTTGCGGAACGTTGGCGTCCAACAAGCTCCGCACCTCTGCGAGTATTCCCTCCGCGAACATTCGCTTGGTGCGTCTGTCGATCCTCTCGTAGAGCGCCTCGCGCGGCGGCGCCAAGCCAAGCAAAGTGACGCGGAATCCCTCCAGCGGTTCTTCCGTGTCCTCGCCAAGGACCTTGGAAAACGGCCGGCGGCTGACCAGGCACACTTCGATCGCGCGGATTAGCTTCGGCTGGTCGTTCCAATGAATCCGGCCCGCGGAGTCCGGATCGATTCGCGCGAGTATCTCGTGAAGGCGCGTAGGTCCCTTCTCGGCGGTGATGCGCTCCAAACGGTCACGCAGAGCCTCATCCCTCCCGGGGCCGCTAAAAAGCCCCCGCAGCGCCGCTCGCAGGTACAGGCCGGTCCCGCCGACAACAATAGGCAATCGACCCCGCCGGCTCACTTCCTGAATGGAGCGCCGGGCCATTCGCGCGTAGTCTCCCGCTGTTGCCTTGTCGCTGGGACTCAGTACGTCGAGCAGATGATGAGCAACGCCTTCCCGTTCGCCTTTTGGCGTTTTAGCCGCGCCGACGTCGAAGCCGCGATACAGCTGAACCGAGTCACAACTGATAATTTCCCCGCCGAGCGCCTTCGCTAGCGCGATGCCGAGCGCACTCTTGCCCGAAGCCGTGGGTCCGACGATCACCAACAAGGGGCGTTCGCCTGCGGATGAATTCAGTCGCTCGATCTTGTCAGAATATCAACGGCGCGTCGCCCGCTGATCGCGCTACGGTGGAAGCAGTGCGCGTGATTGGCGGCAAGTATCGAAGGCGGCGGTTGCTCTCACCCGAAAGCAGCGGAACTCGTCCCATGTTGGATCGCATGCGCGAGACGCTCTTCAACATCCTTCAGTTCGAGATGGAGGGCGTCGTCTTCGCCGATTTGTATGCCGGCACCGGCGCGGTCGGCATCGAAGCCCTTAGCCGGGGAGCCAAGCAGGCGCTGTTCGTTGAACAGAATCGCGCCGCCGCGCGCGGCATCCAAGCCAACTTGCAGTCGCTCGGAGCCGAGGCGGATGCGGTTGTCATTCAAGCCTCCGCCAAGGACGCGCTGCCCCGCATCGATGCCGACATCTGGTTCGTCGGTCCGCCTTACGCTGATCACGAAGCCTATGCCTCCACGCTCGCCGCCCTGGCCGAAAAAGGAGCCAAGCTGGTTATCGCCCAGCATGCCCGGCGTCACGAGTTGCCGCCGAGCGTCGGCGCCCTCTCTCGGTCCCGCACCGTGCAAATCGGCTCCAGCGCCCTCACTTTCTACCGCAACGAGCCTGCCGCGGACGACCTAAAAGCTGATTAGATCAGTTATCCTCGCCGAGCGATTGTCCTTTCGTCGCCGCTGTATGGGAAAATAATCTTGTTTCCCAGCGGTAGGAGTAGTAGTTAAAGTGAATTCGGAGATCCCTGCACTTCCCAACGAGGCCCCCAAGGATCTTTCGCACCGGAAAGGTGCGGAAGGAAAACAGGACCAAGACGAGCGCGACAAGCCGCGGACTCAGCCGACCCAACCGTCGGATCAATCCGCAATGCCTGCCATGCCCGCCATGCCTGCGGCGGGAGAAGACTTCGACGACGACGACATCGAGATTCCGGACGAAGCGACGCTCGAAGAAATGATGTCGTCTCCGGCCCAGCCGGAGGAAGCCGTCGGAGGGGTCGTCCAAGGAACTGTCGTAAGCCTGCGCGGCGACGGCGTTTTTGTCGATGTCGGCGATAAGGCCGAAGCGTTCCTGCCGTATCCTACCGGCCGCGGTTCTGAAAAGCCCAATTGGAAGCCCGGCGACTCGATCGAGGTCATGATTACCGGCCGCTCCGCCGAGGGCTACATCGAACTCCAGAGCACGGCTGCTCAGCGTCCTAGCGAATTCAATCAACTCGAAGCCGCTTTCGACGCTGGTTCCATTCTTGTCGGCAAAGTCCTCGAAGGCGTCAAGGGCGGTCTGGCCGTCGACGTAGGCGGCGCCCGAGGCTTCCTTCCCGCTTCCAGGTCCGGCGAACGTGACCAAGAGAGCTTGGAAGCGCTGATCGGTCAAGAGATTCGATTCCGCATCGCTCAACTCGACATCGACGACCGCAACGTAGTTTTGGATCGCCGTTCCGTCGTCGACGACGAGCGCCGCCAGCAGCGGCGCCAAGTCGTTGAAGATCTAAACGTGGGCGATGTCGTGAGGGGCGTCGTCCGCAACATCCGCGACTTCGGAGCTTTTGTCGACATCGGCGGCGTCGACGCCCTGCTTCATATCAGCGATATTTCCTGGGCGCGAGTCGACAACGTCGGCGCCGTTCTGAAGCTCGGGGACGAACTGGAAGTCAAAGTCCTGCGCATTGCCGAAGAAGGCCGTCGCATCGCCGTTGGCCGCAAGCAGCTCGAGTCCGATCCGTGGGCTACCGTTGAAACGAAGTTCGCCGTGGGCGATCGGGTCCGCGGAGCGGTCACAAGGCTCAAAGACTTCGGCGCTTTCGTCGAATTGGTCCCTGGCGCGGAAGGACTCATTCACGTTTCCGAGATGTCCTGGGCCCGGCGGATTCATCATCCGAGCGACATCCTTTCCGTCGGCGAAGAAGTCGACGCCGTCATCCTCGAACTGAATGCCGGCAAGCGCCGCGCCGCACTGGGGCTGAAGCAGGCCCTGGGCGATCCCTGGGAGCGTTTGGAGGCTCAACATCCGGTCGGTTCGGTTGCACAAGGAACCGTGCAAAAGACGACCAACTTCGGAGCTTTCGTCGAGATCGCCGAAGGAGTCGAAGGCCTGCTGCATGTTTCGGACATCACCTCCGATCGCCGGCTCAATCACCCCAACGAAGTATTGAAGACGGGGCAAAGCGTGACCGTCAAAATCATCGAAATCGATCGCGCGAATCGCCGTCTCAAGCTCGGCATGAAGCAACTGGAACCGACTGAGCTGGACAAGTACGTCGCCTCGGTCGCGGTGGGCGACACCGTTAACGGACGTGTGCTCAAAGCAAGCGCGGAAAAAATCGACGTCGAATTGGACGAAGGCGTCCGGGGCGTGTGCAAGCTTGCCGCTCACGAATCGCCGGTCGAATCCGAGGCTGCCGAAGCGCCCTCCGCCGATGCGGACGTTTCGTCCCTCAGCGCTCGCCTGCAAGCTGCCTGGAAGGGCGGGGCCGCGGGCGGTTCCGCAGCCGCCGAGTTCCAAACGGGAGAAGTGCGCGCGTTCAAGGTGACGCATGTCGACGCCGCCAGCGGCGTCATCGAACTCGCCTTGGTCTAGGTCCCGCCTAGGCCCCGTGGTTCGGCTCAACGAAGGTCTTGAGCTGCTTGCTGCGGCTCGGGTGACGCAGCTTGCGCAACGCCTTGGCTTCGATCTGACGAATCCTCTCGCGCGTAACCGCGAAGCTTTGGCCCACTTCTTCCAAAGTGTGTTCGCTGCCGTCTTCCAGCCCGAAACGCATGCGAATGACTTTCTCTTCGCGCGGCGTGAGAGTCTTCAATACTTGAGCCGTCTGCGCTCTTAGGTTCAGATTGATTACCGCGTCCGAAGGCGACTGCTGCGCTTCGTCCTCGATGAAGTCTCCCAGGTGACTCTCGTCTTCTTCGCCGACCGGAGTTTCGATGGAGATAGGCTCTTGCGCAATCTTCTTGATCTTGCGCACCTTGGCCACCGGCAATTCCATCGCTTCCGCGATCTCTTCGATCGAGGGTTCGCGTCCTAACTCTTGCACCAGTTGCCGCGACGTCCTGACCAACTTATTGATCGTCTCGATCATGTGCACAGGGATGCGTATAGTGCGAGCTTGGTCGGCGATGGCTCGGGTAATCGCTTGCCGGATCCACCACGTGGCGTAAGTCGAAAACTTATAACCTCGACGCCATTCAAACTTGTCGACGGCCTTCATCAGGCCGATGTTGCCTTCCTGAATCAAATCCAAGAAATGCATCCCTCGATTCAGATAGCGTTTGGCGATCGAGACCACTAGTCGCAGGTTGGCTTCAATCAACTCGCGGGTTGCAACGCCCGAAACGTCTCGGCCCCGGCGAATACGTTGCGCGGTCGCCCGCAATTCACTAGAAGGCAGACCGCAAACTTCTTCAATCTCCTGGATGGAGCTGTTGAGGTCTTTGATCTGCTGGGCGAGTTGTCGAGAGTATTCGCTGCGGCTGTTGCCGAGTTGTTCGAGCTCACGCTGCGCTTGCGCCAGCGGACGCTCCAGCGTCTTCACCGAATTCAGGCTCTGTTCAATCAGCCCGGCCATCCGCGAAATTTCATCCGGCGTAAAGCGGATAGCCGCCAGCATGCGCGCCAGCGCGATCCGTTGCCTGCCGACTTTCCAGCGCAGCTTGAGCGCCTCTTTGCGCTTGCGGGCTTGCGGCAAAGCGCGCAACTTCAACTGATCTTGCCGGATCGCTTTGTCGAGCTTCTCGATCCCCGCGACTTCGAGCCGGAGGCGATCGGCTCTTTCTTGCCATTCGCCTTCCTTGGGTTCGTCAAGGACGCAAACTTCGCGGATCGACCGCTGGCCCGAAGAGATCGTCTCGGGCAGATTCAAACAC
>CAMPKL010000270.1 GCA_946887065.1 uncultured Bryobacterales bacterium | reverse complement strand
TCGCCAAGTGGGCGAACTGGCTTAGGTGGAAATGCGAGATTCTTTCGTACTCGTCCGACAAGTCGTTGTGCGATGCCCCGTGGTGGCCTTCGCGCACGCCGAGGAACGGATAGTAGAGCGAGGAGAGATCACGGCATAAGAGCAAAGTTCCAAACCGCGTCTTGTCGGTCTGAAAGGCCGTGGCCATGATGTCGCACATCGCACGGGTGTGGTCGCGTAGATCCTCTGGCAGTCCATTCTCCGGACGCTGCATCGCCAGTGTAGGAACACCCTTGTTCGAAGCCCTGTCATCGGCCTTGTCCTTGTCCACGCGCATGCGCTCGATGCGACGTTCCGTCTCTCTTACGCTAGTCAGGTACTCCTCGATCTTGTTCTTGTCCGCGGCGCTGACTTCGTTTTGAAACGCTTTCGCCTCATCCTGCAGCCGGTCCAGGATGCTGATGTTCGACAGGCTCCCGCGGTTCTCGAACAAGCTGTCGAAAGCCAGCGATGGATAGACTTCGCAAGGTACCGGGGATTCGGGCGTCCGCCAGGAGATGTGTGAGCTGTAGGCCATCGAAAAGTTCGTCTCGTGAAAGCCAGTCATCGGCTGCTCACAGGCGAGAACGACGCTGAACTGCGGTGTTTCCTGGCCCAGTCGGGCGGCAAGAACCTGATCGATGGTGACGCCGGCCTTCATGATCGAACCACGCTGCAGCGGCGCGCCCGACAGCAGGTTTCCGGTCTGACCGGGATGGATACCCTCGCCGACGGCCGGTTCGTTGAATAGCCCATTGATGACGTTGATCTTCTTCTTGATCGGCGCTAGCGGCTCCAGACTCTTGCTCAACTGCATCGCATCGCCTGAGCCTTTGGACCACCAATGGTTGCCATTGATGCCGTTACCCATGAACACCGCGGCAAAGCGCTGCGGGTAGGGGCTCGTCCCGGTGGTGGCGCCGAGCGCGGAAACCGACTCCAGCCAGGGCAAAGTCATCGCGACGCCCGCGCCGCGCAGCACAGCACGTCGGCTTGGCTTGGAAGCACTCTGTTCCAGAAATCGTTCAAGGGAGTTGCGCATACTGATGTCCCTCCTGCTCGGAGTTTGTCCGCTTCAACAGAAACTGCGGACTCACGACAATCTTCTCGACCAGGGTGCTGAAGCGATGACCGTTCGCCTCAAGCTCGCTCTTCATCTCTTCAAGCAACGGCTCATCCGAAAGCAACGGCATGCGGCCCAACGAATATACCAGCAGCTTGCGGCACAGATTGTCGACGAAATCGTCTTGCCTGTGTCCACGAATGTACTCCCGCACGCCTGCAAAGCCAACAACTCGTTCGTCGCCAGGGAAGGCAGCGATATCTTCCACCGCCCGGCCCGCAAGGTCTTCTGTACGTTTCTCGCCGACCGGACCGTATCCTTCAAAGGCCAATCCGTAGGAGTCAAAACGCGCATGGCACGAAGCGCAGGCCGGGTTTTCGCGATGGCGCGTCAGCATCTCTCGCAACGGCAAATCCATCTTGGCCTCGTCACGAGGAAGCTCCGGCACCACGGCGGGCGGCGGCGGAATCTGCTCTCCGAGTACACGCCTCACTACCCAATACCCCCTCTTCACAGGGCTTGTTCTCAAACCCGGAGCGTTCATCGTGAGAAAAACCGACATCGGCAACAAGCCGCCCCGTCCGTAGCGGTACGCGTCCTCAACGGAAACCCACTCGCCGCCCGCGGGTCGTACGTCCGTCATGCCGTAGTGCTTCGCCAGCACGTCGTTGACGAACGTTCGATTGGCGTAAAGCAGATCCAAAATCGAACGGTCGCTGTGGATCACGTCGCTAAGAAACTCAATCGGCTCCCGAAACATCGCCTCGCGCAGTTCATCGTTGAAGCTAGGAAAGCGCTCGCGGTCCACGGCGTTGTGCTGCTCGAAGCGCCTAAAGTCCAACCAGTTGCCGCCGAACTCCGTCGCCAGCCCCCGAGCGCGTGGATCTCGCAACATTCTTCGGGCCTCGGCGGCAATGACTTCCGGCTCATGCAGGTCGCCCGCTTCGGCGTGCGCCAGCAGCGCCTCATCGGGAGTCGACGACCACAAGAAGTAACTCAAGCGGCTGGCCAATGAGTGGTCCGAGACCGGCGTCGCGGGTCCCTGTGCCGCGCCTTGGGCCTCGGCAAGATCGACTCGATACAAAAAGTTGAGCGACATGAGTACGCGCGTCAGGCAGTCACGCAGGGCGCGCTCGTGAGTCAGTCCGTCTCGTTCCCGCAGTTCGCCGTAGAACGCCAAGAGATCGCCTCGCTCCCTCTGCGTTAGGGGCCGCCGGTAGGCTCGTCGTGCGAATTGCAGCAGCGCTTCAAGATGGCGCGGCTCCGATAACGCACGCACCCGCTCCACGTTACGAATGGTTTCGTTCACCCAGTCGAAATGGTCTTCTATGGCCTGAATGGCCCTCTCATTTCCGCTTACTCGCGCCTTCGTCAGGTAAGCCTGTTCCGTGCGCCGAATCACTTCCTCTGAGGTGATCGCCAAGCTGCCGGGACGTTGGCCTTCGGATTCGCGGCCGTTCCCCCGAGCCTCGCCGCTTTCGTTCAGATAGAACTGAATGAACGTGCGATGAGCGACGGAGGCGACGAAGTCCATCTCCAGCCACATCGCATCCAACTCTTGTTGACCCTTCTCGTCGAGGATCAGTTCGTACAGCGGCTGATCGTCCCGGAAGTAACCCATCAGGTTGTGGAAACCCGCGCTGAGCAGTCTCCCCTGGTCCTTGGTTGGATCGAGATAGTAACGACCTCGCTCGGATACATAGAACGCGTCGGGAAAGACATTACTGAAGCGCTCGAACGCCGCCTCATAGCGCTCGCGCTGACCGGCAGGTACCTGAAGTTCCGGGTCGCCTTCGCGGGCCAGCAGATGCTCAACGATGAGCGCCTCTTCACCGCTCAACCCTTCGGCCAACGGCAACTCACGTGGTTCGCCCGCGACTTGCAGCGCACTGCGATCGAAGCTCCTGCGATGAGCGGCATACTCACGGTTCTTCCACATGTGAAACGGCTGAGACGTAGCGCGAATTCCTGGAATCTCCGCCGGATAGAATCGCGGCTCTACCTTCTTGCGCAACTGCACCACGTAGTCGCGCATGCTTTGCGCGGCTTCACGAGCCAGGTCTTGCTGCGGACCTTGCGGCGCAGGCAAGCTGTTCCACATTCCCTGGAGTTTTGCGAGGGGCCCTATCTCTTCCCGCGTCGCCTCCAAGGTTTCCCAGATAGTCGCCAGGTACTTAGCGCTGAGGCCATCCGCCTGTGCGAACGCCTGCAACGGCATCTGCGGCTTGCCAAGCGCGGCGCGGTATTTGAAGCGCCACGCAGTTTGAAAGTAGTCCGCATAGTCGGTGTTCTGCTGGTGGTAAAACTCAACGATCTGCGTAATGACGTACTTGTCTTGATCCGTCTCGACCAGCATCGGATACGGCGAAAACTCGATCCCTCCCGGCTTCAAGACGGCATGGCTCGCGATTTCACGCGCCGCCCGCAGATACTTGTCAAACAGCGACGGAGACATCGACAGGGTCTCGCCGGAGTTGTCGAACCCCGCCGGATTGGCCGGATCGACTGGAAACTCGCGCGCGGGCCGCAGATCCACGCCCGTCAAATCGCGAATTGTGTAGTCGTACTCCGCATTGCTGAGCCGCCGCGCCAGCACCATGCCGGGGTCCCCAGCATTCTTCTGCGCCTCGTGCTTCAGCATGGCGTTGACCCAGTCGATCACGGCTTGTCGCTCGCCCTCGGCGGGCTGGGAGGCTGACGCGGGAGGCATCTCGACGGCGGCAATTCTCTCGCCCAACTGTTCCCAGCGACGATGGTCCGCCGCGGCCGATTCGAGGCTCTTGTACCGGCCCAAATCGAACTGCGCCGCCGGCGTCCCGCCGCTGTGGCAGCCAATGCAGTACACCTCGAGGAACGGCCGTACAGTCTGCTCAAACGCCGACTCGAGGTCCGGGTCTGCTGCAACCGACGGAGAGATTGCCGTCATCGTTAACAGACACAGGCCGCAACCGATGCGGATAGTTTTTCGGGCGAAAGGATACATGCTCGAACCGCTGATATGTTAGCGTAGCTCACCCGAACCGGCAAGGCGTTCCAAGCGATTCTGAACACGTTACTTCGCTGGCGGCAAAAACCGGACGATCGTCGGCAAAGGAACGTCTGCGAACAAACCAGATGGTTTCAACCTGCCATTGCCGTCATCGATGCGGCAAACCAGTACCGTGTTCGCATCGTGGTTGGCGATCGCCAGGTGCTTCGCTGACGGCTGGATTCCAAAGCTCACCGGATTGCTTCCCCCGGTCCCCTGTTCTTCGACATAGGTCAATGAGCCGTCTGCTTCGCTGACCGTGAAAAGAACGACGCTGTCGTGCCCGCTGTTGGAAACGTAGAGAAACTTTCCGGTTGGGTGGATCCCCAACTCAGTCGCCCGGTTAGGACCGTCGTAGTAGGGCGGGACCGTCGCGACGTTCTGCGTCGGGGTTAGACTACCCGCTTGGGAGTCGTAGACATATGCCGTGACCGTCGAGTTCAACTCATTAGCCGCGTACGCAAACTTGCCGTCCGGACGAAAAACCAGCCGACGAGGTCCCGAGCCATCCTCCGCATCAAGCGAGGGCGGCTCGCCTGGGGTCAAAGTGCCGCGGCCGGCGTCGTAGCGATAAGCGAACAGCTTGCTTAAGCCTGTTTCGCAGGCAAAGCCAAATCGGTTTTCCGGATCCAGGGCCACGCAAGCCGTCTGCGCGCCTCCGGCACCATCCGCCGAACCCGTCGAAACAACCTGTGTCGCGGCCCCCAGAGTTCCGTCTGGCCCGATCGGGAATACGGCCAGATTCCCGCTGGCGCAATTCGTCACCAAGGCATACTTGACCTCCCGATCCAGCGCCAGGTGACAAGGCTTCGCCCCCATCGACGGCTGCTGATTGATCGGGTTCAGTGTTCCGGTTGCGGCGTCTACAGCGAAGGCGACGACAGAGCCGCCCGGCGTTCCTTCAAACTCCTCAACGGCGCTCAGCGCGAAGACCAATCTTCGATTCGGGTCTAGTTCCAAGTGCGTCACCTGCGGAGTCGCCGCGGCGATCCCGATTGGAAACAGCGTGATGTTCTGCGAAACCGTCAGATTCTTTGTTTGCAGCCAGAAGGCATAAATCCCTTGCTCCTCGCCGGTCGCCCGCGATCCAACGTAGACCAATGTCTCTTCCGTAAGATCGGTCGGCGGGAACGGATCGCCCTCGGACGCAGGCAGAACACTCGCGCCGATCAGCAAGCTCGCCAGAGCGATAACCTTAGCGATTTGAAATTCGATCCTTGCCATGACTACACTCCCGCTTTGAATCATTCCAAGGCCGGCCGTTTGCCTTCGTTGAGCAACAGCCAAAGCCCTGTTTGGCCAGGCGCGACAAGGTCCAACCTGCCGTCGCCGTTCAAATCTTGGACGACCAACTGACGGCCAAGACCAATCTCGTCGCCCGGACTTCCGATCTCATGACGTTCAAAATTCGCCGTCGCACGATCCCATTCGTAGTAGTACAGCACCGCCGGATCTTCCGCGCCAGGGTCGCTGCCTCCGTGAGCATAGACGCACTTTCCTGTGATCAACTCGTTTTCGCCGTCGTTGTCTAGATCAGCCAAAGCCGCCACGTGCGCCTGAGACCAAGATTCGTCGATCACATGTTGCGTCCAGGACGTTACTCCGTCCGAGGACGGCATCTCTTGCTCCCACCAATAC
>CAMPKL010000269.1 GCA_946887065.1 uncultured Bryobacterales bacterium | reverse complement strand
CAAAGCGTTGCGGCGGTTTCCGGCTCTTGCGCATTGCGCCTGATTATCCGCCCAATCATCGCTTTCGATTGGACTTCGGGCGAGACTCGCCTTAGCATCAGGATGTCCAGAGAGCCGGCCACGGCGCTTGCGTTCTGGAGTCACGTCCTCGTCGACCTCCCTTAGTTTTCTTTGGAGGTGACGTTTTGCAAACCCAACGTATTTTGTTGCTCGGCGTGGAAGACGCGACCGCAGCCAGCCTACTCCAGGCCATCTCGCCGCTAAAACGGCGAGTCCAAGTCGTTCGCGAGCGCTCTATCGACAAGTGTCTGGCAGCGATCGAATGCCTGCGGCCTCATCTGCTTTGCGTACCCCCTGATGAGGGTTTTTTGGCTTCTTTGCGACAGGCTTTCGCTTCGCGAGGGCTGCAGCTGCCGTTCGTCGTCGTCAGCGGCAGGAGCGGACCCAGAGAGTGGCGGACGGCCCTAGAAGGAGGAGCGGCGGACTACTTCGCGGCTCCCTTCGAGATGAGCAGGGTCGACCAAATTCTGGCCGGAGCGGCTTCCAATCCCATGGGTTCGTTCCTTGCTTTGAAGGCGGGGTAAGCCTGTCGGCCAAGACCGCCAGGGCCGCTCATGGCGGTCGAGGGCGCACGTCTCTAAGAACGCGTCCCGTGGGACGAGCGGCCTCGGTCTTAGAGCGTGCGCTCCGTCACGTAGACAACCCCTAATCCGTTTATAATGGCGTTGCACCTGAGCGGCGGGAACTCTACCGCGCCGTCTGCTAAGAAGGAGTCCTCGGAATGAAAACGTTTTTTGGGGTAGCCATCGCCGCGCTCGCCGTTTGCGGCATGACCCTCGCCCAACAGCCCGTCTACGAAGCCAAAGCCTCGGTCAAGGACCTGATGGCTAAAATCGTCGGTCCCGGCAACGGGGAATTGGGCGCGATGAGAAAAGCAGGCGGACCGCAGAGCGATGAAGATTGGGCCGCGTCCGCAACGACCGCCTCGCTCATCGCGGAGATGGGTCAGATTATGCAGCGTGGGGATCGCCCCGCGGACGAGGCCTGGACGGACGGCGCGGCGCGTTTGGTGGCCGGAGCCAGCGCCTTGATGGATGCTTCCAAGAGCAAGAACGCGGAAGCGTGGACGGCCGCCGCCGGCGAAATGGGCCAAGGCTGCCGCACCTGTCACAAGGTCCACCGTCAACAGTAGAGCGGCACATGGATCAGAAAGGCCCGCAACGCATAGCGTTGCGGGCCTTTGTTCGTCAGGTTGAAGGGCGCTCCCCTAGCCCTGAAAGCGCTGCGCGTTCTTCTCGATGTACTCGTTCCACTTCTCGGGCAGATCTTCTTCGGCGAAGATGGCCGACACGGGACACACGGGAACGCAAGCGCCGCAATCAATGCACTCGTCCGGATCGATGTAGAGCATCTCAGCTGCTTCGAAATCGTCGGCGTCTGATTTAGGATGAATGCAATCGACAGGGCATGCGTCGACGCAGGCGGTGTCTTTTGTGCCGATGCAAGGTTCCGCGATGATGTAGGCCATAGAGACTCATTCTCCTTCTCGGGGCTCGGTTTGACTCTAGCGTCGCACACGCAGCGCGATCTGTCTGCCCGCTCCTGCCGCTTCTCAGAAGAGCGAATTATAGCAATCCAAATGACCGCGCCGCAGCGGAGGAGTCGCTGTACTTCCGTGCCGCAGCGACATATCATGAGCCCGTGAAGCGCCTGCTCCTCCCCGCCTTGTTTCTCGGATTCCTGATTGCCCTGCAGCTGGCGATTGGCCAGGTCAATTTGAGCAATCCGCGAACGCCGAAATCGCAAGTCGACGACCGGCTGCCCGACGGCAGCTCACGGACGATGGCCATGGTCAAGGACGACCAGGAACGCTCTTTGGAAGACATCGTCAAAATCCAGGAAGCCGCCGGCGAGCTAGAAAAGGAATTGGCTAAGAGCGAATACGTGATCAGCTTGACCGCCCTGAAAAAAGCCGAAGAGATCGAGAGCTTGGCCAAGGACATCCAAAACCGCCTCAAACGGCGCCGCTAAGCCGTGTCAACGCCAAGTAGAAAGATCCCCTAAACCGCAACGTAGGAAGATCCCCGCGCTTGGAGCCGCAGACAACGGTGGCCGTCTTTCACGCGAGGGGACGGAGCCCTTAACAAATGACGACCGGCTGCAGATGACCGGCATCGAACTGAGCCCGGACGATACCCCCTCTGGCGAGGTAGCCGATTGCCTGCAGACCGCTTCCAATCTCATCACCCTCAACTTCGACTACGGCTCGGCGACTCAAAACAACGGCAACCTTGTCGGACAAACCATCGGCGCCTCGGCAACCGGCATTTGGCAGCAGTACTATACCTACGACGGCACGAACCGTCTAGCGATGGCCTCCGAGAACGCAGCGATCACCGGCTCCACCTGCCCCGCGGGCGCGACGTGGTGTCAGAAGTACGGCTACGACCACTTCGGCAACCGCTGGATCGCGGCCTCGCTCGACACGCTGCACATGGCGACGCCCACGGCGCAATCGGCCGTCAGTTTGGCGACCAATCGGCTGACCTCCGGCACGTACGACCCGGCCGGCAACCTCACCGCGCAGACCCACATCACCACCGGCGGCGGCTCGATGGCCTACGATGCCAACAACAAGATGAAGTCGTTCACGGCGACGGGCGTCGCGGTGGCGACCTACTACGACACGGCAGGCAGGCGGGTGCGCAAGATCTACAACGGTCAGACGACGATCTGGGTCTACGACGCCTTCGGCAACCTGGCCGCGGAGTACACGACCGAAACGCAGACGACGCCGGTCGGGACCTACTACCGCACCACCGACCATCTCGGCTCGACGCGCCTGGTCACGGACGACTTGGGACGCGTGCGCCAACGGCACGACTTCTTCCCCTTCGGCGAGCAGATCCCCGCCAGCGCCAGCTTCGGCAACCGTCAAGACGTCAGCGACGGCGGCTTGGCGACGTACAACGCCAGCCTGAGCATCCGGCAGCAGTTCACCGGCCAACAGCGTGATGAAGAGACGGGCCTGGATTACTTCTGGGCTCGGAATATGGCCGCACCGCTGGGGAGGTTTTTGTCGATGGATCCAAACGGCGCGGGTGCTTCTCCAACAATGCCGGGCACCTGGAATGCGTTCAGGTATGTCGACAACAACCCGCTACGTCTGATCGACCCTGACGGAAGGGCTGATTGCGATCCAGCCAACCCGTACGCTGGTGGGTACTGTGAAGAGTCGGTTTCGTCTGAGTACTATTTCGTCCGTGACGAGAACGGCAATCCTGTTAACACAGGGTCGGGGCTCGCCACCGCAGGAACTGGGGAAATCGGGGCAGCCGAGGCGAGTTACGCAGAAAGTTTTGTAATGGGTTTTGCGGGGAGAGTCGTATTGCCGGGAAGCACCGCCAGCTCGCAGAAGGACGACGGTCTCACTGCTTCAGGCTATAGCCAACTCAGGGACGATCAGTGCGCCGCGGCCCAAACTGTGCTTGAAAGAGAGGTTACATACGGAACTTTTGCAACGGCGATGATTTCAGGAAATACCTGGGGTGACCATACAATGGAGCCGTTCAACAGCCAATTCAATGCCAACATACAGACACCGATCGGCGAACTCGACGTAGATTGGTTCACAGACCTGTCATCTTTCGGTTCGCCGGGCCTAGCCATTTATCCGCTCGGGAAAGGCCTTTGGACCGCCATACGCCTGTTTGAGGAAGCACCAATCACAAACGCGTTGCCTGGGCAGGATTCGGGTGAAGTGACCGCTTACATGTACAGTAATGCGCATCCCTTCGGATTAGGAGGAGGCGGATACGCGGGCATATTTACACCGGAATATATGGCTGAAGCCTGCCCACAGTACTGAAATGTCACCGTTCAGAGTCACAGCCGTAGTGTTATGGTTGTTCGTTGCGTTCGCGGAAGCGGTGGGTCATGGAGTTATACTCGCTAACCGCGTCGGCGCCCACCCCCAAAGTGAACGTGCGTTTTTTCTTGGTGCTTTCACGATCGCCCTTGGAATCGGTCTTTGGATCCACTCGAAAGCGGTAGCGGCCCTGTACGTCGCCCTAACTTCGGCTGGTGCGCTTGGGCTGGTAGTTTACGCGTTTCTGGAGCATGGACTCCTTGTTGGGTCGTTGACCTTGCTTGGTGTGGTTCCGCCTTACTTACTTACTGTGATGATGATCCGGAAGTGGTCGTCTTTGGGGAGATCGGGAAGATCCGGGACAGAAAGCCGTGAGTAAATCCTTGCCATCAAGGGAGATCGGGGGGGATCGGGGACAGCCCCCTAACTATGCCATACTGGCCCCCATGGCCAGAAAAGCCCGCCTCGTCGCTCCAGGAATCCCCCACCACGTCACCCAGCGCGGCAACAACCGCCAAAACGTCTTCCTCTCCGACGACGACCGCCGCTTCTACCTCGACACCCTGCGCGGCAAGTGCGCCGTCCACGGCGTCTCCCTGCTCGGCTACTGCCTGCTGTCCAATCACGTTCATCTCATCGCCGTCCCCCAACGCCCCGACTCGCTCGCCCAGGCCCTCGGACGCACCCACGGCGTCTACGCCCAACGCTTCAACCGCCTGCACCGCACAAGCGGACACCTGTGGCAGAACCGCTTCTTCTCCTGCGCCCTCGGCCCCTCGCACCTGCTCTCGGCGCTGGCCTACGTCGACCTCAACCCCGTCCGCGCCCGCCTGGCCGAACGCGCCGAAGACTACGTTTGGTCCAGCGCCCGCGCGCACATCGACGGTCTCGACTCCGATCCCCTGCTCGACTCCTGGCTGTGGAGCGAACTCGGCCTCGCCAGCGAACCGTATGATCTGGCAGCCCACAACGACCACGATGGAATCGGTGCCGAGTTGCGCCACGCCACCCAATCCGGCCTGCCGCTCGGCGACGCAGCTTTCATCGACAAGATGGAGCGCCGTTTCACGCGCACGCTTCGCCGTCAGCCGCCCGGGCCTAAACCCAAGGCCTTGGCAGCTCAGGCTTAACGCTCGGAGCGTTGTCGCCTTCTGTCGCCTGATTTTCTAATTTGCGCTCAAGGGGATCTTTTCACACTGCGTCGACAACCGTGCCGCTGACACAACCGCGCCGCTAAGCTTGACGTACGCCCGAAAATTCCCCTAATCTAAAGTCTTGTGCGCCCGCTCGCGCGGGGGTAGGGAGATCCACGGTCATGTATGCGATTTTGCAGACCGGGGGCAAGCAATATGTTGCCTCCCCGGGCGAGGTTATCCGCGTTGAGAGTTTGGCCGGCGAGCCCGGCGATACGGTCGAGCTCGACCAGATCGTCACGGTTTCCCAGGACGACGGCAGCGTGTTGAGCGGTTCAGCCATCGAAGGCGCCAAAGTAACCGGCGTCATCGATAGGCAGGGCCGTGCCAAGAAGATCATCGTTTTCAAGTTCAAGAAGCGTAAGATGTACCGCAACCGGCGCGGTCACCGCCAGAATTTCACTGCGGTGAAGATCGAGAACATCACCGTCTAGGAGTCTTTGAGCCATGGCACATAAAAAAGGACAAGGCACCTCTAGAAACGGCCGCGACTCGCATTCCAAGCGGCTCGGCTGTAAGCGCTTTGCCGGCGAAACCGTCCACGGCGGCACAATCTTGGTTCGCCAGCGCGGCACTCCGCTGAAGCCGGGCAAGAACGTGGGCCGCGGCAAGGACGACACGCTGTTCGCCAAGATCGACGGCATCGTGCAGTTCCAGCAAAAGGGTCAGCAAGGCCGTTTTGTTCACGTACTGCC
>CAMPKL010000268.1 GCA_946887065.1 uncultured Bryobacterales bacterium | reverse complement strand
GAGAGAACGACGTCAGAACTTCTTGGCCCAGCGCCTTGGTGCGGACGTTGAGAATTAACTCTTTGACGACTTTGAAGTTAACGTCAGCTTCAAGCAGGGCAAGCCGAATCTCCCGCAGGGCATCTTGGATGTTTCCCTCGGTGAGTTTACCTTCGCCGCGCAGGTCTTTGAAGACGCGCTGCAGCTTTTCAGACAGATTTTCGAACATGCCTGACGTGACTCAGTCGGCTGTCTTCAGGAGACGGCCGGATCAACTGACTTCGGAAACCCTCGGGCAGGCGAGAAAAGACGCAAATCTCCCGAGAGACTACTTTTCATTGTAGTGAGCGGCGCGAGGGGGCGTCAATCGCGGGCGGCGGCCACGAGGGCTCGCTCGGAGATCTCGTAGCAGGTAGGATCACCCATTATGCGGCGCACCAGGGCGATGTGCATGGCATGTCCGGCCCGAGTCGCGATTACTCGCCCGAGCAGCGGCTTGCCCAGCATGGCCAGGTCGCCGATCAGGTCGAGGAGCTTGTGGCGGCAGGGCTCATCGGAGAAGCGCAAACCGCCTGGATTGAGCACCCCGGCGGCGCCGAAGCAGACGGCATTCTCAAGCGTTGCGCCTCGTATTAGGCCCATCTCGCGCATTTGATCGAGGTCGGCTTCAAATCCGAATGTACGGGCCGGCGCAATGTCGCGAGCGTAGGCCTCGGGTTCGATGGTAAGACTGAGCGTTTGACTGCCGACCAGGTGATGGTCGAAACGGCTTTCGCATACAATCTCAAACTCGTCCGAGGGCTCAATGCGGATGCGTTTATCGCCGTCCACAGCCTCGACGGGCCGGAGGATCTTCAAGTAACGTCGGGGGCGGTTGAGTGTGCGCAGACCAGCTGTTTGCAACATCTGGACGAACGGCAGGGCGCTGCCGTCCACGATGGGGACTTCGAGGTTGTCGATTTCGACGATGAGGTTGTCGATACGGCTGGCGTAGAGGCAACTTAAAAGGTGCTCAGTCGTCTGCAGCAAAACGCCTTGGCGCATGAGGCTGGTCGCGTAGCTGACCTTCGCCACATGGCCCCAAACCGCCGGAATCTCAAATCCGTCCAGATCCGTCCGCCGGAAGCGAACTCCTGTGCCTGCCTCGGCGGGAACGAGCCGCATGGCTACTCGCGCTCCGCTGTGGAGACCAACTCCGGAAACTGCAACAGGGCGATTGATCGTCGTTTCGAATGGCAACAGAGGGGGATCCTTCAGGGAGGCGGGCTATTCACTCTGCAGCAATTCCCTTGCCGTTTTCTAAGTCATTGATTTTAGGGACGAGCCCTGGGAATTTGTGTCCAATTAGACACAGTTCAGCGATCATTCGCGTGTTCTGCTTCATACGCAGACTAGAGTTGGGTGCGCGCCCCGCCAGCGACGACGACTGCTTGACCGGTCTCCAGGCGAATCTGCTCCAGGTTATTTCCGAGGGTACTCGGCTGGCCGAGCGCAAATCCTTCCAGGTCGGTAGCGACGTAGTTTTCGACGATCCAATCGAGGATGGGGCCTTTGAGTTCCCGACCGTCAAGCAGGAACGAGTCGACATCCGCACGGGCCTGGCCGCCCGAGGAGACGTAGCGCACCCTGGCGACGAAATCATGTTCGCCGCGCAGCATCATCAGCATCAGCCGCGTGGCGGCATCCTCGGGAGCGCCCAGCTGAGAGAAGTCGGCTCGGCCCGAAACGATTCCCGTGTCGGATTCCAACACGACGTGCAGGTCGCGGATCCCTTCGGGGATGAGGCCGGCGTAGTCGTACTGCAGGAAGCTGTTGATCTCGTCCTGGGTCAGCGTGATCTGTTCGCCGGGGGCCATCTCGCCTAGGCTGATGCGGTCGAGCTTCAGGGCGGCGGAACGGCTTTCCTCCACGGAAACAGCCAGCAACGCGGCGCTCGAAAGCAGGAGTGCCGCGGCGAGCGGAAAGGTTCGGCGTTTCATTCCTTGAATCCTGCTGTTTTGGACGGATCAGCGCCCGCTCTTGTTACGAAGGTATTTTCCTCCAGGATTTTGCGGGCCGCGGCGCGCTGGCTGAGGTCTCCGAGCAGCGCCAGCATATCGCCGCCCGCGATCTCGTATTCGGGTCCGGGGTTCGCGTGGACTTCACCCTGATGGACGGCAGCCACGACGAGCGCTCCCGTTCGTGTCCTAAGAGCCAGCGAACGAATCGTCGAGCCGGCCACGGCAGCGTCGTCCGGCACGGTCAACCAATCGATTTCCCGGGAATCGCCGGCCCTGCGAAGGTCGGCCAAAACGTCACGGCATGGATCGGACAGATCTTCGCCTCTGAGCGGTTGGTAGAGATCTTTGCGCACAGCATCGCTGAAGCGATGAACATCGATAGGGGCGAACTCGAAGTGGCTCAGTACCTGGCGGACCATCTCCAGTCCAGCCTCGAACTCGGGTTGCACGGCCTCGTAGATGCCCAGGGCGCGGAGTTCCTTGAGGTGCTCTTGGTACAAGGCGCGAGCGACGATGTGCAGATCCGGCTGCAGCCGCCGGGCCTGTTGAACAGTCAGGCGGATTACGACCTCGGCCGGCACGGTGATCAGCAGCAGGCGTGCCCGGCCGACGCCGGCGGCGGCCAATATTTCTTCGCGGGAGGAGTCGCCCCAGACGACAGGCAGTTTCTCGCGGCGGAGGGCTTGGGCCTTGTCGTTGTTGAGCTCGATGATGACGAAAGGCAGGCCGATGTTACGCATGACCTGCGCTGCGGTACGGCCGGTGCGGCCATAGCCAGTGATGACCACATGCCCGCTCAGTCCCTCATCGGGCAAATTGAACTTGCTCAGTTGTAGAGGTTGATCAAAATGGCTCTGCTGCCAGCGAGCCAAAGGAACCGCGCAGCGCGACAGCAACGGCGAAACGACCATTGTGGCCAGGGTGACGGTCAGCGTGAAGGAGTAGACGTCCGCGGAAATAGCCCCCGATTGCAGTCCCGTGCGAGCGAGCACGAAGGCGAACTCCCCGCACTGCGCAAGACCCAGGGCAATGATCCAGGGGGCCATGTTGACGTAGCCGAAGGAGCGGGAGAGGGCGCCGAAGATGAGCGCCTTGCCGACGATGACCAGGGCCACCGTTGCGCTGACGACGCCCCAGTTTTCGAGCAGGAAGCTGGGATCCAAGAGCATGCCGGCCGAAGCGAAAAACAGCAGGCCGAAGACGTCTCGCAGGGGAACGATATCGCTCAACGCTTGGTCGCTGAACTCCGTCTCGCTGAGCACCATGCCCGCGACGAACGCCCCGAAAGCGAACGATAGGCCAAACAGGTAAGTGCCATAGCCGATTCCTACTCCCAGGGCGACCACGGCGACGAGGAATAATTCCCGGGAGTCCCAACTCGCGATCTCTTTGAGGATTGCCGGGATGACGCGTGTTCCAACCAGAATCATCGCCGCCAGGAACCCCGCGCCTTGGAGCGTCGCAAGGCCCAGGTCCGCGATGAGGTTTTGCGGGTCATTCAGCTTCGGCAGCCCGATCAGCAGCGGGGCCACGGCGAGATCCTGCACGACGAGAAGGCCGATCATCACCCGGCTCGCGAGGGTGCCGCTCACGCCCTGGGCCATCAGAGTCTTCAGCACAACCATCGTGCTGGACAGCGAAATCATCGCGCCGAACCAGATTGCGTGCTGCGTTTCCCAGCCGAGGAAGTATCGAGCGAGGCCGTAGCCGAATGCCGTCGTGAGGACGATTTGGATGGGACCGCCGATCAGAGCGATTTTCCGGACGACGCGCAGGTCCTTGAGGGAGAGTTCCAACCCGAGAGCAAACAGCAGCAGGGCTACGCCGATCTCGGCGAGCAGCTCAATGTCGTGCAGGTCTCCGACGGTCGGGCCGGCGGTGTGCGGACCGATCAGAACTCCGGCCAGAATGTATCCGACGAGTAGAGGCTGCTTCAGGCGATGGGCGACCAGGCCGCCGATGAGTCCAGCTAGGACGATCAGGATAATATCGGCCGCGATCCCCACAGACTTCTACCTTAGCTGGGCGGCTCAATATATTGAGCGCCGCACAAGTCTTTGTCTTCCAATGCTCGTGCCGCCGCAGCTTGTTCGGCCTCTCTCCTGGATACGCCGCGGCCCGTGGTGCGACAGATTTCTCCAACGATTAAGCTGACCTCGAAGATTCTGCCATGAGGCGGCCCGTGTTCGGCAATGATCTCGTATCGCGGAGGGGGCAGCTTGCGGGCTTGGAGAATCTCTTGAAGAGTGGACTTGGGATTGAGATGGGCGAGCGTCTGGTCCGCCTTGTAAACACGGTCGGCCGGGGCGATCAGGCGCTGTATGAGAGAGCGAGCCGGCGCGAGGCCGCCGTCGAGATAGACGGCGGCGATGATCGCCTCCAGGGCGTCGGCGAGCAGGGCCTTTTTCTCTCGGCCGCCGCTATTCTCTTCGGCCAAGCCCAGATTCAGACACTCGCCAAGACCCAACGCAAGGGCCTGTTGATGCAAGTTGCCGGCGCTGACCAACTGGGCGCGAATCTTGGAGAGGCGGCCCTCGGAGTAGTCCGGATAGCTCTCCATCAATATTTCGCTCACGGCCAGACCCAAGACGGCATCGCCCAAGAATTCCAGCCGCTCGTTGTGTTGTTCGGCGGCGCGGTCCTTGGAGCGGTGAGTGAGCGCGCGTTCGAGCAGGCGGCCGTCCTGGAACGAATAGCCAATCGCGGTCTCCAGGCGTAGACGGTTCTGCATGGCGCTCCTACAAACAAAGCGCCGCCCGCGATGAGGCGGACGGCGCGCGAAAAGAGAAGACCAGTCGAGAGCTAGGGCATCGCTTCGATTTTCTGCTTCAGGGTCTGGGCTGCGTCGGCGCCGCCGAGGGGTACGCCGCCGAGGGTAATCGACTGATTGACCGCAGTGAGCGCTTCAGCCTTCTTGCCGGCGTTCATGTAAGCGTCGGCCAGATGATAGTGGGTCATCGGATTCTGTTGCGGCTGTAGCCCGATCGCCTTGGTCAGGAAGGCGGCAGCTTCATCGTAGTTGGCGCGCTTGGCCTCGATTACGCCGAGGGACTCGTTGGCCTGAGCCATGAACTCCTTCTTGGTGTCGAGCCAAACCTCGTCCGGCATGTTCGGATCGATCTTCTCCAGATTGGGGATCAGGGTGAGGGCGCGGGAGGCGAAATCCTCCGCCTTGGTCAGCTTCTCTTCCTTGTCCAAATCGAACTCGCGGGTACGGGTCGGAATGGCGTAGGCCAATTGCAGGAGGACGCCCGGGTTCGACGGATTGATCTCAAGCGTGCGTTCGCCATAGACCATCATGTTTTCGAAGTCGTCGAGCTGCTGATAGGAGATCATCAGCATGTAGTTGGCGAACTCCTTGAATTCGGTGTCCTTGAAGTCGGTCAGCAGCTTCTGAGCCGCCTCGGCCCGCACCTTCGGGTCTTCGGCAGACTGAACCGCCATCACGGCGTCGAACTCTTTTTGGGATTTGGGCTGTGGACCCTGAGCGGGCGCCAAGCCGGCACAGGCCAGGATTACTGCAGCGAGAGTTAGGAATCGTTTCATCAGTTTCTCCAAACGGCGGACACCGCCGGGGGCGCACGGTCATTAGTTTAACGGAACAGGAGCGGGCGTACGTACGGATTCATCCTCGGGGGCCGCATCGTCTTCCGGCTCGTCGGCTTCAGCCTCTTCGGAAAGCTGTCTGGGGCTCTGGAACTGCTGATTGAGCCCCTCGGCGATTAACTGCTGTGTCCGCGGGGCTGGATCGCCGACCTGTTTGGCCTGATTATAATGCT
>CAMPKL010000267.1 GCA_946887065.1 uncultured Bryobacterales bacterium | reverse complement strand
ACGGCGTCATGCAGATTGAGTTCGCCGGCGAAGGCGGCAACAAGATTTCGATCATCGACGTGCCTGGACGCAAGAAAGTCGGCGAAGTCGACCTGGGCCAGTGGCGACGGCCGCACGGCATCGGGCTTTGCCCCGACGGAACGTTGCTGGCCACCAGTGAAGCGCCGGATCAATTGCTGGTGATCGACGCCGCGCAGCAGAAGATCGTGCGGACCTTCGATACCGGCGGCGAGACGCCGCACATCGTCCATTGCAGCGAAGACTCGACGCAGGCCTAT
The DNA here is from genome assembly GCA_946887065.1 of uncultured Bryobacterales bacterium. The sequence goes on along the minus strand of CAMPKL010000267.1, from coordinate 5,491 downwards.
GTGTCGAACGCGCGCTCCCGCACCGTTGCGCGGATCGACATCGAGACAGGCGAGCGGGAGTTGCTCGAAACCGGCGACCGCCCAGAAGGCTCTTGCCTCTCGCCCGATTATTCCACGCTCTACGTCGTGCACCGCGATGCCGATAAGATCGTGGCCATCGACACGGCCGACTGGAGTATTCTCGGCGAAATCGCCACGCCCGGCGAACCGGTGCGCTGCGGCGTTAATTCGGACGGCACGACGCTCGCCTACGCGCTTTTCGGCGGTCAAGCCGTTGGATTTGCAAACGTCGCATCCATGGAGGAGATCGGCCGGGTCGCCGCCGTCGGCCCCATGGTCTCCCTTGAGTTGACTGACGACCGCGAGACCGCTTTGTCCTGCGCGCAGGACCAGCACACTTGCTACATGCTGTCGATTCCGGAGCGCTCCATTACGAACACGATCCAAGTCAAAGACGGCGCGGGTCCCGACCCAATGCTCGTGCTTGAACCATAATGCAGGCTCCGTGATGGACCTCGGCGGCTATTCGCCGCCCGCCTAGCGGATGCTGAAAGCGTAAGGCGTTACGGCCAACATCCCGCCCTCGAGCAGCGCGGGAAGATTGGGGTCCGCGGCCTTTAATAGATCGAAGCCTTCGAAAGAAAGCTTGGCCTGCGGGAACGATTCGTCTTCAAAGAGGACTTGGAGAAGATTCTTCGTGGCCGGATAGATTACCAGGCTGACGTCCTCGTCTTCCTCGATCCCGGCGCGTTCCTTGGCCAAGGCGATCGCGCGCTCAAAGCCGCCGAGCTCATCGATCAGCCCATTCTCCATGGCTTGCGCGCCCAGCCAAACATGGCCTTGAGCCACTTCGTGTATGGCGTCATACTCCACGCCGCGCGCGTCGGCCACTTTGGTGACGAAGCCGTGATAAATATGCTCGATGCCCTCGCGCAGTTTGCCGCGCTCAGCCTCGCTCAGCGGAAGATAGTCGCTGTCGATGGCCGCAAAACGGCCGCGAGTCAAAATTTCCTTCTTGAGGCCGATCTTGTCGTAGAGCCCCCGCAGGTTCACCTTCCCAAAGAAAACGCCGATCGAACCAGTGACCGTACCGGGATATGCCAAGACCGGCGCATCGTTGATCATCGCCATGTAATAGCCGCCCGAGGCGGCCACGTCGGACATCGAGACGACGATCGGCTTCTCGCTCGCCAGTAAATTCAACTCGCGCCACATGTCGTCCGAGGCGATTGCGTCTCCGCCCGGCGAATCGATTCGCAGAACGACCGCGTCAATCGACTCGTCGTCCCGCAACCGGCGTACGGTTTCGTTGAAATCGTCCGAGGCCAATACGGCGTCTCCGCCGAACAGGCCGCCGCTGCTCCTGAGGATGGAGCCGACGCCGTAGAGAACGGCAATGCGATTGGAGGGAGACTGCGCCAAGTCCACCGCGCCGGACCGCGCGTAATCGTCCAAGGTCACTTTGTTCAATTCGTCGACGACCAGCGCGTTGCGGATCAATTCATCTTGTTCGTCGGGGTAGGTGACGCCGTCGATCAGGCCGGCCTCAACGGCTTGGCCAGGCAGAAACGGGCCCTCGTCCAAAAGCGCGCGCAGTTCCTCATTCGTCTTATTGCGGCCTGGAGCCGTTCCGTCCAGAAACTGCTTCATGTACTCGTCGAGCATCGCATCAAGAACTTGGCGAAACTCATCCGACATGCTGGTCCGCGAGTAGGGCTCGGCAGCGCTCTTGAACTTGCCGATGCGCTCCATCTCGACGTTGACGCCCAATTTATCGAAGAGATCCTTGTAAAAGGCCACCTCGGCCCGCAAGCCCTTCACGTCCAATATGCTTTCAGGGGGCGAGCGCAAGTCGTCGGCGGCGCTGGCCACGTAGTAATCGATCGTCCCCGCGTTGACCAAGTAGGCATAAACGGGCTTACCGCTCTCGCGAAATTTTTCGATCGCCCAACGCACTTCTTGAGCCTTGGCCCATCCCACCTGCAGACCGTTTAGCTCGATCTCCAAGGCAGAGATACGGTCGTCCTGCGCCGCCTGCTGAATGGCCTTCAGCACGGTCAACAAAGTAACCGGCGCGCGGCCTTGCAAGGACGTGAACGAGACGTCTTCCGAGACATGTTCCGGCAGTTCTCCGGACAAGTAAATCTCCAGGACCGAATCGTTCGCAATTCTCGGGGCCGAAGAACCCGAAGCCACCACCAGCAGCACGATAACTGCGCCGACCAAGAAGAAGACGAGGAGAATCCCGCTAAGTACGCCGAGCAAAAATTTGGGCATGGTTTCAGACGTCGGCCCGAGCAGCCACGGACGCCACACGCATTATAGCGGCGTTTGGCCGCGGACCTTTTGAGCGGGCAGGCAAGGTCCGCGGCCAAATGAAGGCGTCCCTCGCCTTACTCGACCGCGATCTCGACCCGATTGCTCAGGCCGACGGCGGGAACGTCGAGAAAGATCGGTGTCCTGGCGTTGGGCGACGCGCTGATCGGAACCTCGACATTGACCTGGAACAGTCCGACAAAGTTCGGACTCAGGCCAATGAACTGCGGAGTTCTGCCGAAGACATTCGGATTCGGATTGCTGAAAAGCACCTTGATGTCCGTTAGTGCGCGCGCCAGCGGCTCGGCATTCGGAGCGCCGGCGCCGCTGACGACCGTGCGGCTCAGCGGACCCAGACCCGTGGCGTAGATCTCCAACACGTCGCCCGGCAGAGCTGGACTGGCGGGAATGCCGTACTGCTGTTGGAACGATGCAGGGAACGGGAAGTTGTTTTTCGACGCATTCCGGATGGCGCCGTATTCGCCGATACCCAGACGGAAAATTCCCGCCGACAACGACGCCACCTGGATGGAGATTTCGTTGCCCGCCTGACCGCCGCGAGTAACGCGCAGAGTGCGTTCGCCCGGCGCGACTTCGTACGGCACCTGAAAGTTCACCTGCCCATAGGACACGAAGAACAACGGCGCCTCGATGCCGTCAATCAGCACCTTGGCGCCCTCCATCTCCTTCGGCAATGGAACGGTCGCGGCGCCCGCGACGGCATCGGACATCTGCGTGCCGAAGACGCTGCCGATCACGCCAGGCGAGAGCGGACGAGACGCTTCGAAATTGGCTCCGTTGACTGCGCCCCGATAGAACGAGATCGGGCCGGAACGCGTCTCGACCAGCAGAGCGACACGTACGACATGCGGCGAATTGGCGGCGTTGGAATTGATGGTGACGGTTCCTTGATAAAGGCCTGCCGCCAGACCGCCGACGGCCGCATGAATGCCATAGGCGTTATCGCCCAAAACCGTCGTGGAGAGCCAAGTGCCGGCGTCGTCCGCTGCAGCCGTCACTCCGGAAACAGCCAGCGTGCCGGAGCCGCGGTTGGAGACGGCAACGACGGCGTCGACCGGGTCCAGCCCCTCGGCGGCATTGATGGTGACCTGCTGTTGACTCAAGACGCCGATCGGACTTGCGGTTACGTGCAGCGTAACGGGAATCGCCCCGTTATCGGCGTCGAACGAGGAACCGCTGACGGTGACCGTGCCAGGCTTATTGCCGGCCCCGCCGCTCTGATATGTCCCCGCGATCCGGTGATCGTAAACGTTCCTAAAGGAACCGCCGTGGTTGTCCGAAACGCTGAGAAAGCTTCCTGCCGGGACGACGCTGGTGGGCGACATTCCGGTCTTGCCCGGCGTGTTGAAAATGATGGCGTCACTGGCCCCCGCCGTGGGCGGAACGTAGAGGTGAATCTCGGACGGCACGTTGCCGCCGACGTAAACCTTCACAGCCACGGTCTGGGGCGCATCGATGGCGGCCGTCGCCCTGACCGTCACCTTGCCTTCGTAAGTGCCGTCGGCGAGCGCGCCTGTCGCGAATAAAACACGGACCCTGCGGCAGCTTTGTGAGCCGTCAAAGGGACAAGGCCCAGCGGCGTCGACTTGCGGAGTCAGCCAGGGAGCAGATCCGCTGACCTGCACGTCGAGTGCGCCGTCGCCGCCGTTGTAGGCGTGGAAGGCGAGATCGGTGGGGCCGTTCGTGCCCGATGCAACCCAAACCGGCCGGTCAAACGGGTTCTCCGAAGGGAGCGAGCCGGGCATGCGCAACCGCAGCTTCGGCGCCGCGGACAAGGAAGCCCCCAGGCACAGCGCGATGAGCGCGAGCATGGAGACGCGAATCATGAAACGAGTCATAGATTTAACTCTGATGTTGGAAAGCAGGCGCGAACGGGGCTGTACGATTGTAACCCAGTAAAGCAGCTTGATTTCCACTAGCCTATGAGGCATCCTAGTCCTGCGAGATACGCGAAAGATGACCCGTAGGGCCATACTTCGCCTCCTCGCCTTCTCCATCTCGACGAACGCCGTTTCGTCGCCCTTGCAGGCCGGAGTCCCTGCTCGGAAGGCGGCTTATCGAGGCGGCACGATCACCCAGCTTGAGGTCTCTCAGAATGGAGAGTTGTCTCTTGAGTCCGCGGATCATCTCGTCTTCAACGCCGGTTCCGGCGATCTCGAAGTCGCCTACAGTTCCATTCGAGGCATCGAGTACGGTCAAAACGCCGGGCGTAGGCTGGGTCTGGCCATCGTTGTGTCGCCGTTGTTTCTGCTTTCCAAAAAGCGCCGGCATTTCCTTACAGTTCATTTCGTGGATCCGCGCGGCGCATCGCAGGCGGCGGTCTTTGAGTTGGGCAAGAAGATTGTTCGCACCACTCTCGCCGCGCTGGAAGCGCGCACGGGGCTGAGCATCGAGTACGAAGACGAGGAAGCCCGCAAGGCAGGCGGCATATGAAACCAATTTGGCTAATCGCGCTGTTCGTGTCGGCGACCGGAGCGGCTTCCGCCGCGGAGGCGCCTAGGTCGCTGACCGACCAACAGCTCAAGAAGCTGGCCGGCGTCCACCGGCTCTACGTGGAAGAACTCGCCGGCGAGGGCGCCCATGCCATCCGCGACCTGCTCGTTGCGGCGATTCATTCGCGAGGACTGTTCGTTCTAGTGGAAGACGCCGCGAGCGCCGACGCTTACGTGCGCGGTTCGGCGGAGGATCTGATTTACACCGACTACGAGCGCTACAGCTCGGGCATCAACGTCCGCGCAGCGGCATCCTCAAGTCAACGCGAGAGCGGAGAATCGAACTACGGGTCCGCGTCCTTCGGCGTCGGCGATAACGAAGACACCAACCGCCGAGAGCGCAAACACGAGGCCCTGGCGGCCGTGCGGATCGTGCTGAACAACGGAGAGGTAGTCTGGGCCGCTGCCAGAGAGAGCAGCGGGGCGAAATTTCGGGGCGCGGCCGCGGATGTCGCCCACGGAGTCGCGGAGGACCTGGAAGCTGCGGTAACTACCGCGCGACAGCTCGCGCGGCAACCCGACTAACCGGCCGCCAGGACGCTCAGCGCCTTGGTAAGGAACGGGTCTTCCCTGTCGGCCTGGTCCATCTGTTCGGGGTCGCGCCACTTGCGAAGCTCAGCCGGAGCCACCGCGTTCTCGGGCTCCAGACCCTTGCCGTGAAC
>CAMPKL010000266.1 GCA_946887065.1 uncultured Bryobacterales bacterium | reverse complement strand
CGCCTGGGCGGACGATCTGGACCGCGTCACGGCCGATCTCGTGCTCGAAGCATCGCGAGAGTTGCCGCAAGCGCTGAAGCCTGGGCGGGTTAACCAGCGGGAAGCGTCTCGCGTGATGCCCGCGAACGAAACCAAATCCGGTTTGCGAGCGTTCGGCCAAGCGGAAGGGGTAGGGGACTAACCGCCATGAGTCGTTATCTCCGCATCCTAGAAAAGGCCAATCTTGAGAAGGACCTCTTTGGCGGCAACGCCGAGGCGGAGACTCCCGCTGATTTTCCTCCTGCACAAGAGCTGGATCGGCAGGAAGAAGCGAGGACCGAGCCGGACGAACCCGTTGCCCCCCCCCTCAGCACAGTCCAGGATGAACCCAGCGCTTCGCCAGAGACGGCTCCGCCCACTCCGATTGCCGATGCGGTGAGCTTGTGGCGAGAAGAGCTGGCCCAGGTGCTCGGCTTGGATTCTTTGCCCGACCGGCTGCGTATCGGCATGTGCCCGCTGGGAAGCCTCCGCGGCACAGCGGAAGCCGCGGCGGCTCTCGGTCAGTGGCTAGCCGCGCGCTCGGCATCGCCCGTGCTGATCGTTGAAGCGAGCTTCGATTCGCCGCAAGCGGCCCGGTTCTTCCGCACCAGACGGTTAGGACTGGCCGAAGCCATGGCTGCGCCGGAACCCAGTTGGGACCATTTCGTTCACGACACCGTGTACCCCGGCCTAAGAGTCTTGCCCGCGGGTCGCAATCCAGCGATCGAACAATTGTTGACCGACCAAGCCGGGTTCCGTAGGGCATTGGACAAACTAGGCGGACTGTTCGAGTGCATCATCGTGTCGCTGCCCAACCCGCGCGTCGCTGGGATGGAGAAGTTGCTGGCGGCGGACTCGATGGACATCGTTTTTCCGGTCATCGAACCCGGACGCGTCACGGTGCGGCAGGCGGGCCACGCGAGACGCAAATTGGCGGCGGGCGCGGCCCGTGTAGCCGCGGCGCTTGTGTCTCCGGGGTCGGCTGCAAGCGAGGCGACGCGCCTGGAGCACATTGCCAGCCAGCTAGGGCGCGTTTCGATTGGGGATCGCGATGCTTAGAATCGAACGAATCGGCAAGCGGCTGGTATCATTCGCCAACCTCAAGACGCGATCTCTTGAGGAGTTTTACGAACTTGGCGATTTCATCGCCAACAGCCCCACGCAGTTTTTTGGCGAGATCGGCGAATCGCTTCTGTTGGTCGTCAACGGCCTGCGGACGGCTGCGGATGACGCCGAATCCTATGTGGATGCGCTGGCCGTCGATAGAAGCGGCGCGGTCGTGGTCGTAATCATTACTTCGACTCAAGCCAAATCTCCCTTGGCCCGGGCGATCAGCTCAGCGAGCCGCATCGCGGCTTGGAACCGGGAGGAGCTGCTGCGGCGGGTTGGCCCGGAAGGGAGCCAAAATCTTCGCTCCTATCTTGCGGAGAACTACCGGGATCTCAATAAGCACCAGCGCGTCCTGCTCATCGCCGAGAGCTTCTCGCCAGAGCTGCTGGGGACCGCCTCGTGGCTCGCCGGCAGTTATGGCGTCGGTATCGCCTGCGTCGAAGTCACGCTGGCGTACGATTCCATTTCCGGCGACGAGTTCTTGAATTGCCGTCTGCTCATGGGGCCGCCGGCCGCCGAGCCCGCAACCCCGCCGATCGAGGCTGAACCTGCCGAGCCGCCCGCGGATGAACCTCCCGTCTTAGAGGAGCCGCCCCAAACGGAACCTGAGATTGAAGAACCGACCGACCTATTCGCGGGCCTGTCACCCGAGCCTGGGGAGATGCCGGAAGATCTGTTCGGCCCCGACCAAGTAGAACCTACGCGGCAGCCCGCGTTCACTCCGGAAGCCCGCGCGTTTCCGCGGCGTACCGAATTCGTCTCGACCGGCATGACAATCCAATACGCCGGACGCGACATGAGCGCGGGCCTGGTGGATTACACCCAATACGGGGTCGGCCTGACCATGCACTCGCCTCTGCCTATCGGTATGTCGATCGTCGTCAAGGGCAGCCTCGAGTGGGGCGATACCGAAGTGGAGCTGGAGAAGCGCGGACGCGTCGTCCACTGCAATTTCCTCGGTCAAGCCTTTCGCTTGGGAATCCTCTTTACGCCGATTGAAGCGCCCCGAGCCTGAAGCTGATATCCATCGCCCGGACCGAATGGGTCAGGGCGCCGCTCGAAACAAAGTCCGCTCCGGTTGCTGCGTACTCGCGTACATTCTGCAGCGTAATGTTGCCGGAGATTTCCGTCGTCGCCCGTCCGGCGACCCGCCTTACCGCTTCCCGCGCTTGGACAGGCGTGAAATTGTCCAGCAGCAAACGCTTCGCTTTGGCCGCTAGGGCGGCATCCAATTCCTCGAACGTGCGCACCTCGATCTCGATCGACAGGCCGCTCCCCTGGCAGCGCCGCAACGCCTCGGCCACGCCGCCCGCAGCGGTGATGTGATTGTTCTTGATTAGAATCGCGTCGAACAGCCCCACGCGATGGTTCTCGCAGCCGCCCGCCTTGACCGCTAGTTTTTCCACGCGCCGCAGACCCGGCGTGGTCTTACGAGTATCGAGTACGGTGCAGCCGGTTCCGGCAACCGCTTCAGCGAACTTGCGTGCCTGTGTCGCGATGCCGCTCGTCCGTTGCATGAAGTTGAGCGCCGTACGTTCAAAGGCCAACAGCCTTCGCGTGGAGCCGCGCACCCGGGCGAAAACTACCTCGGCGTCGAGCAAGGCGCCGTCGTCGCAGAGCGTCTCGATCTCCTCTTCCGTATAGATCAAGGGCAGCAGCGGCAGGCCCGCGATCACTAACGGCTCGCGCGTCAAGAAATAACCGGACGCGTGGGCGTCCTGGGGGATGCAGGCTTCCGTGGTTGCATCGCCGGAGCCGATATCCTCAGCCAGCGCCCGCAAGATCGCTTCACGTATTTCGGGGTGATGCCAACTCACAGCTACGAGAGTAGCGCGGCCGGCTACTGTCCTTCGGCCGCGGCAGGCGGAGCTTCGACGACTTCGATGTTCTCAAGGTAGAACTCGTCGTCGCTGGATACGACGTCGGCGTTGATGTAGTCGTTCTCGTGCAGCTTGGCGAACTCCGCTGGGTCTTTGACCGGAAAGGTCATCGTCATCGCGTCCATGAAGCCGACGATCTCTTGGTGCTCAATTACCGCGGCGTTGGTGTCGCCGGGGCGGAGTTGAAGCACCTTGCCTTGCAGCTCGTAGCGATGCGTTTCCGCAGCGGGCGCCTCCGCCTCCGGTTCCGGTTCCGGCTCAGGCGCGGGGGCGTTGTTGCAACCCATGGCGAACGCGACAAGAAGGAGGCAGAGGATGCGCTTCATGATTTAGCCATCCTAGCGCGAATTTGCCTGTACAAGTTCTTCCAAAAAACCCGCCGCTCACACGGCTGGGCTCGGGTCGGCATCAGCGGACCGCCACCCAGCGCTCGGTTTCGCTGCTGGCCAGAATCGCCTCGCAAAGTTCCACTTCGCGATGACCGTCCGCCGCGGTCGCGAACAGAACCGGACCTTTGCCGCCCGCTGCTATGTGTTCATAGACCGCGCGGCAGTGCATTTTGTGCGAATCCGGGAAGCCCTCGGGATGACCCGCCGGATAATCCGTGAAGTGCGCCACGTCTTCCTGAAATCCGGCCGAGCCGCGCTGCAAGACTTGGCTAGGCTCGTCGCGCCGGCCCAGGATGATTTCGTTTGGCTGCTGCAAGTCCCATTGGACGCTGCCTTCGGTCCCATAGATTCCGACATACAAGCTGCACTTCCAGCCGGCCGCCACCTGCGATACCGAGGCATTGGCGTGGACGCCGTTTTCGAAACGTAACAGCACGCTCGCTAGGTCCTCGGTATCCACGTCGTAGCGGATCATCTTCGCTGGGTCTAATTTCGCGAAGGTTTGGACCGGCCCTTCGGGCCGCAAGCGCGTTTTGTGGAAGGTTTCGAGCGACGCGAAAACCGAATCAACGCGGGCGCCCAAAATGAACGACAACGTATCGATCCAGTGTGTGCCGATATCCCCGACGGCGCGAAGCTTGCCGCCTTCGCTTGCCAACAAGCGCCAGTTGAAGTCGGTCTCTTTCAGCAGCCAGTCCTGAAAGAAATGTCCCTGGACGTGTATGATTTTGCCGAGCTTGCCGGATTGCACCAGTTCGCGCATCTGCAGCACGCCGGGGAAAAACCGGCACATGTAGTTCACAGCGAATACGCGGTCAGAGGCCGCCGCCGCTTCAACTAGGTGCGCCGTTTCCGCCGTGTCCATGCCCAACGGCTTTTCGCAGATCACGTGCTTTCCGGCAGCGAGCGCGGCCAGCGATTGCTCGACGTGCTCCTTGTTCGGAGACGTAATGTGCACCACGTCGACGTTCCGCGATTTACATAGGGCTTGATAGTCGTAGTCGCCGTAGATTTCAGCGATGCCCCACTTGTCGGCCGTTGCCTGAGCGCTCTTGGTCGAGCCGCAGACGGCGGTGACTTGGGCGCCGATCCGTTTGACCGCCTCAATGTGAACCGGGCCGATGAAACCCGTGCCGATGACCCCGGCGCGCAGGTGCGAGAGCGTCATCGGGTTAGTCCAAGTGGAAGACTTCTTCGAGCCGCACGAACGACTCGTCGGGACGCTTGCCTGGTTCGATTTCGGCGAAGTAGGGCAGCATCTCGGCTTGCCACTTCGAGTTGACTTCCAACGCGGCCATACCGGAGCGAGCGGCCTCTAGATCAGGCGTCTCAAAGTATCCGACCATCAAGCCGTCGTCCTGCAAGAACAGAGAGTAGTTGTGCCAGCCGGTGTCACGCAGCGCCTGCAACATCTCGGGCCAGACCTCGCGGTGGCGCCGCTTATATTCCTCGAGGTGTCGGGGCTTGACCCGTATCAAAAAGCAGACTCTTTCCATCCCGCCTATTGTGCCGGAAAGCGCCCTTCGGTTGAGTCCGACTCAGGCTGTTGCAACTTGTCGAACTTTCAGCGCCGCGGTAGAGTGCGATCCCGCTAAGATAACGCCCATGCGGATGCTTTGGATCGGACTGTTTGCGGCGCTTGCCGTTGCCTCGTTACCGGCTGCCTCGGTGGAGGTTGTCGCCGGCGGAGGCGGCGGGGAACCGGGAGTCTCGGCGCGTGACATTCGCTTCATCGAGCCGTTCGGTGTCGCCTTTGATCGGGCGGGCAATCTGTTTGTTATCGAATACACGGGCGGCCGGCTGATCCGTATTGACGGGGCGGGGGAGACATCTTTGGTAGCGGGCGGTGAGGCATTCCGCGAGCCGCACGCCATAGTGATGAACGGCGAAGACCAATTGTTTATCGCCGACACGCACAATAACCGTGTCCTGCGCCGCGACGTTGCTACGGGCGCGACGGTCACAGTTGCCGGCAATGGCGAGAAAGGATATTCCGGCGACGGCGGCCCGGCGACCGAAGCCGCCTTCAACGGCATTTTCGCCATCGATCTGGCGCCGGACGGCAAACAACTTTACGTCGCCGATTTGACGAACAAGCGAGTTCGGCGCATCGACTTGGGGACCGGAATGGTGACGACGGTGGCGGGCAATGGCCAGGAAGGCGTGCCGGCGGACGGCGCGGTTGCGGCGGAGAGTCCGCTGGTCGATCCGCGGGCGGTGACGGCGGATGCCGCAGGCAATGTGTATGTCCTGGAGCGCCGCGGAAATGCCCTGCGCGTTGTTGACACGAGCGGCCGTATTCGAACGTTGATCAAACCGGGCGACAGTTCGCCGGATCTGAACGGGCCGAAGCTCCTGTGCCTGGATCGCAACGGCAACGTCTTCTTCGCCG